>CAMAYW010000048.1 GCA_945862475.1 Bacteriovorax stolpii | reverse complement strand
TAGGCGCTGTTCATGATACTTGCACTGATGAAATTCATTTCCTCGATACAAAAGATATTCCCGATTCTCATTTGTCGATTTTCAATAATTTAAAAATGAACCTTAAAAAAGCCTCAAAACTTAATGCTTTTGAAAGATGCCAGCGATTTAGTTCCTTCAAAGAAGAGACTCCTGAAAAAGCATTTAAGCATGTTCGAAATAGGGCGACAGATATGGCGCAACCTCGCCCAGAGTATGGTCATTCATCGAATGCATTGGCCATCGTTGGGCGAAGAGCACTTACGAAGGGTTTATTCATGAATCGTCGATCATTTCTTTTAAGTTATGACTGGACAACTGACCCAGATGGATCAATTCTTCGCCAAGTTGTTTTGAGTGGAATACCTGTCGCTGTAAACATTAATATGGATTATTATTTTTCAGCAGTTGATAATGATAATTTTGGTTGTGGATCTAAATTACCCTTAAATCTGACATCTCTCATCGGAGTAATGACTGGCCCTCAAAGTGATTTAAGAATAGGCCTTGCAAGACAAATGATTGAAATTCACGAGCCTATAAGAAATATGACCATTATCGAGGCACCCCTTGAACTTGTTAGATCACTTTTTTCTGATCATCCTCGCTTAAGAAATATTCTTTATAATCACTGGATGAGGCTTGCAGTCAAAGATCCAGTCACGGAGAAGTGGTGGATATTTACTCAGAAAGATTTTGAGGAACTAAATTTTGAATTTAAAGAACTATCTATTTTTAATAGTTCGCATGAACTCGTTAAAAATCACATTGAGGATAATTTTGCGGAGATTAAATTGTGATTGAAAACTTATTCTTGGCAATATTTTTTACTCCATTCTTGTGGATTCTTCTTTTAGCCTTTATCTTTTTTAGCCGAATAAAACTAAATGAATTAATATTATCCGAAGCTGTAAAATATTTATCATTATTGATGACAATTTTTACTGCATTTTTATTAGGTATTACATTCTTCCATTCACCAGCCTTTCTCCTCCTTGACTATCCAGATTGGATTCAAGTGGGAACGTACCAGTTTAAGTTTCGATTTATTGTTGATCTTCTTGGGGCAACTTATGCTTTTTTAGCATCTGCTCTAATTGGTCTTATCTTTAGATTTTCTCGAAACTATCTGCATCGCGAAGAAGGTTATTTTCGATTTATTTTTCTACTTTCTATCATGCTTTTTGGCCTCATGATTATTTCTTTTGCCAGATCTCTTGATATTCTTTTTGCTGGCTGGGAACTTGTTGGAACGACTTCGATTCTCCTTATTAGTTATTTTTACAATAAGCCACAACCTGTTTATCACGCAACAAAAGCCGTCATCTCTTATCGGCTTTGTGATATGGGGATTCTTGCTGCTGCTGCTTGGGCGCATCTTTATCTTCATTCACATGATTTTACAGTGATCTCTAGATTGCTCGATCATGCTCATGGTGGACCAGGTGTTGTCGTGATTGGTCTATTTATCATCTGGGCATCACTTGCGAAAGCTGGTCAACTTCCAATGACCTCTTGGTTACCAACTGCTATGGAGGGACCAACGCCTTCGAGTGCTATTTTTTATGGTGCTCTCTCTGTCCACCTTGGTCCTTTTCTACTTCTTAGGTTTAGTGAATATTTCAGTCATTTTCCCCTGTTGCTTTTGATTGTTGGTGCGATTGGTTTTTGTACAGCGATTTATGCTTCTTTGGTAGGTAGAACTCGTTCTGATGCTAAAACGATGCTTGCTTATTCTACCATTTCTCAAGTTGGTATCATCTACATTGAAATTGCACTTGGTTTTACAAATTTTGCCTTATTTCACATTGTGACTCATGCCAGTCTTAGAACTTATCAATTTTTACGTTCAAGTTCATTAATTCAAGATTTCGTGGAAAATCCCGCAGTAGAGTTTAACTCTTCAATTAAAAGAAGTTCTTTTTTTGAAAACTATTTTTCTATTGAACTTAAAAAGAAACTCTACATTCATGCTCTACATGGTTTTCATCTTGATTTTTATACCTATAAAATTCTTAATATGCTGTTTTGGCCTTTTAAAGCCTACATTCAATTAGAAGAAAAATGGATGGAGTCTGATACGAAATTACTAAAAATGTTACTTAGGAAGTTCCGATGAGATTTACTAGCCTTTTTCTTGAATTGACTCCTCTGGTATCAACATTTTTTCCCGCTATTCTTTCTTTGTTTTATGATTTTGGGAGAAAATGGCAAAATTTTATAATTAGTATTCTTGCAATCTTAACATTATTCTTTGCTTCTATTTTTTTTACTGAAAATTTTAGTTCAAGTTTTGATGTACATCACTTCTTTGATATTCGTTTTAATAAGATAAGTATTTTTATTGGTTTATTATATTGCGGCTCACTTTTTGTAGGCCTGTTTCCCCTAAGACATAGTCAAACAATTACTCCGACTTTTCTTTTTTACGTTGCAAATGGATTAGGAATTATCCTCGCAAATAATTTGACCACTTTTTTTATTTTCTTTCTGCTCCAGCGTGTTATCCCTTTAAAAGGTTTTTTTCGAGAAGAGGTTGGGGGAACTTATTTTTTTCAACATGTCCTGACTGGATTATGCTTTCTTGCTCTTATGTTTCTGGCCTATCAGCAGGGTTTACTTATTACCCCAATGTCTGAAATGCCCTCGACTTTTTTCAGCTGGCCTGTGCTCCTTCTTTCTTTTGTTATTGTTTATGAAGCACATGGAATTTTTCCTTTTCACTCTTGGGTTCACGATGTTGTAGGTAAACTTCCCTGGTATGAGTTTTCAGCAATTTTTCTTTGTAGGGCCGGTATTCTTATCTTTGCGCAACTACTTCTTCCATCCCTTAAATACGATCCAGATATCTTCAAATTGACTTTACTTGGACTCTCTATCTTTTCTTCGATCTATTGGTCTATGCGTGGGATTGTTGAATTCAATCTTTCAAAAAAAACCACTTATTTTTATATTGCTCAAGCCTCTTTATTACTTACAGGTATGCAAGCAGATTTAACGGCTTTAAAGGGTTCTTACTTGCATATGTTAGTTATATCAATTTCTGGAACTTCACTTTTTTCAATTCTAAGTTTTGTTCAACAGAGTTTCAGTTTTAAAAGAAGATCTCAGTATTATGGTCTTGCTATTTATTATCCAAAACTCGCAACGCTATTTTGTCTCTTTGGTTTTTGCATGATCGGAGTTTCTCTTGGGCCATCATTTGTTGTTGAGGATTTAGTTATTACAGGTTTACTTGAATATCATCAGTATTTGGGATTAGGTCATGTATTAGCGACTTGCTTGAATGGGGTTCTCTTTTTCCTTCTTTTCACGAAAGTTTTTCTTGGGCCTTCGCCTTATAAGGACCAACCACTAAATATGGATATGTCACTTTTTGAAATGTTTCCTTATCTCTTGAGCTTGATCATTCTTTTTTGTATAGGAATTATGCCTTCTTTATTTCTTGAGAGGATAACATGGTAAATGATTTAATCATCGGTGGGGTCTATCAGCATTATAAAGGAAAAAACTATATTGTCAGGGATTTGGCAAAACATTCTGAAACGCTAGAATGGATGGTGATCTATGAATGTCTTTATGAAAATATTGAAGGCAAAATATGGGTTAGGCCTTTAAAAATGTTTTTAGAAAATATTCAAATTGAAGGCAAGGCTTTTCCACGTTTTAAATACATTGGTGATCAGAAAGGAAAAACTAGGCTTTAGGGAGGTGGGATTTTAATAGAAATGGCTTGGCATCCCAAGGATTTTCAGGCCAGTAGTGTCTTGGATAATCTCTTTCGTATTCTTTCTTAATTTCCTTATAGGTTTTTTTCCAAAAATTATTGATATCTTTTGTGATCTGTATTGGTCTTTTATGAGGTCCCAAGAGTTTAAGGGTTAATAAGACTTTTCCCCCTAGAATTGTTGGAGTTTCCTTTAATCCAAAGAAATCTTGAACAGGAGCTTCTAAGTAGGGTTCTTGATCCGACGAGTAATGAACTAGAATTTCTTTTCTTCCGCCAAGGTTTATTTTAGTAGGTAAATTTCTTTCTAGATCAGTCATATTGAGACTTTGTTCAATTGATCGAAAAAAATATTCTTCAAAATTATCCCAATCCAGTTCGTCATAATCTTCGAAATAAGAATTTATATCCAGTGAGTCAGTGATTGTATTTATTTGAATCCCATTTGTCTTCGCCCAAAAGCTAAGCCGCTCGTAGCGAGCCTGAATGATAAATGATTCAATTTTTTTTAGTGATGTTTTTTTTAAAAGGGGAGAAATATTTCTTTTAATTGAAGGATCAAGAGAACTCCATTTTGACTTTAAAAGTTCTTCATTGAGGACAATACTTCCAATTTTAGTTTTTGTTTTAATTATAATTTTATCATCTACTTCAAAATGAATATCTTCCTCAATTGGAAATGGATCAATATTCCAAAGCCATTCTTCCCAAATGGGTAAAACTTGGTTCGCTTCCTGTCGTTGAGTCACATTGAGTATTAGGTATAAACCATCCTCAAGGCCTTCAAGGTTTTGATGAGATTTTATGATTTTCCCAGAGGAATGAATGAAATCTCTTTGCTTTGGTCTGTACTTAGCGACTTGATCAATAAATCCAGTAAGAAAGCATTTCTCCCAAGGTGTATCGAGTGAGCCTGATGTATTTAGGTAAAAGTTTAATTTTTGTTTGAGTGTTCCTGATTTATCTAACTCAATTTCTGTGCAGATATATTTTAAAAGTTTTTCTTTCTTTTCTAAAGTTAATTTCTCGCCCTCAATTAAAATTCGAGAAAGTCTTGCATCAAGAGGATAATCGAGCATCCTTCTTCCTATAGGGGTTATCTTCTCATCACAAAGTGCACCTAGTTGAGTTAATAAGTGAGTGGCCCTTTCCCATTTTTCTTCTGGTGGTTTCTTAGGCCATTGTGGATTAAGTCCTGTTCCTTTAATGAGAAGGCAGACATCTGTTAAATCAGCCTTCTCAATTTCTGGCACTGTAAAAGTATTTCTTCCATTAAAATCAAATTCACTAAAAAGACGATAGCACAGTCCCGGTCCGGTTCTTCCAGCTCTCCCAGCTCTTTGAATAGCAGAAGATTTCGTAACTGGAACATCGTGAATAAATTTTAGACCATTCCATGGCGAGTACCAAGACTCTCTTTGTATACCTGAATCAATAACAGTTTTTATCCCTGGTATGGTGACTGAGCTTTCAGCAATATTTGTTGATAAAATGATTTTTCTTTCTCTTGAAGGCAACAATGCTTTCCGCTGCTCATCTTTTGAAAGATCTGCGTGTAGTAGAAGAACATTATATGAATCCCCCAAAATTTCTTTTGTTCTTAGCATCTCTCTCATGCCTGGTAAAAAAACAAGAGTATCATCTGAGGTTTCTTCCAAAGATTTTTTTACTTTAAGTTCTAGAGGCATATTCAAAAGGCTTGGTTGATTAGGAAGGTATCTAATTTCTACAGGATACATTGGAGAGTTGATCTCGATACTCATTGAGTCAGAAAAGAGATTCACCATTTCAGTTTCAATAGTCGCTGACATAAGAATAATTTTTAACTTCTTGTTCTTTTGCAAATCTTGAAGAAGGCCTAATGAAAGATCCGTTTCAAGGTGTCTCTCGTGAAATTCATCTAAAATAACGATATCAAAATTTTCTAATGAATTTTGATGAATAAATCTTTTGAGGAATGTCCCTTCTGTATAAAAAATAACTTTGCTTTCATTTGAAAAATTTTTATCAAATCTAAAGTGATAACCAATTTCTTTTCCTAGGGTTAGTTGATTTTCATCTGCAATTCGCTGTGCTGCCAATTTCGCTGCTAATCTTCTTGGTTCTAAAACGGCGACTTTTTGATTCAATTCCTTTGAAAGATGCCACGGTAAACGAGTGGTTTTACCGGATCCAGGTGAAGCCTTGATAATAATAGTTGAGTACTTCTTTACCGCATCGATAATTTCTGGAATGTGGGAGTCAATTGGAAGAATGATCTTCTCATTTTGCTTCATGCATCACCATTTTGTTCATTGAATCTTTAAGATCTTACCTTGATAATAGTTGAATTCATAGGAGAACAGTATGTCAGTATGTCCTTGTAGATCACTAGATGTAGTCAAATTAGAATTTGATAAGTGTTGTAGGCCCTTTGTTGAGGGACTTTCTCTCGCCAGTACAGCGGAAGCGCTTATGCGATCTCGGTATACTGCTTATGTTGTAAAAAATATTGGGCATATTGAAAAAACACAGGTTGCTACTCCTAATGAAGTTTTTGACAAAGAAGAAGCTCTGAAATGGGCCGATAGTTCTGAGTGGTTAGGTTTAGAGATTAAAAAAACTCAGAAAGGCGATAAGGACGATAACACTGGGATTGTTGAATTTGTTGCTCATTATAAAGACAAGGCGAGTGGTACAGAGCTCAAACACCACGAGACTTCACTTTTTACAAGACAGAATGGGGAGTGGAAATTTAAAGAGGGCCAAATTCATGGCGCACAACCTGTGAAAAGGTTAGAGCCAAAAATCGGAAGAAATGATCCTTGTTCTTGTGGATCTGGTAAAAAATTTAAAAAATGTTGTGGAGCTTAGTTGAAAAGCCAGATTTTGAACGAGCTTTTGACCAAAGTAAGAAACGAACTCCTTATTTTAGAGTCTTCGGCCAAGTCGAGTTTACAGTTTGCGACTGATCAAGAGTTCAAAGCAGAGAGTAAATACGATACTCGAGCCTTGGAGGCATCTTATCTGGCCAGTGCTGAGGCGAAAAGAGTTGAAGAACTTAAACTTGAGATTCAAATTCTTGAAGAAGTTGATCTTAATGCTTCAAAAAGGCTTGGAGAAATCTCAATTGGAGCTCTGGTGGAGCTCTCCCACAATAACCAAATGAGAAAGTATTTTTTAATCCCCACTGCTGGAGGAAGCATGGTTAAAGTTGGGGAGGAAACTGTTTTGGTCGTTTCTGTTTTCTCACCCATTGGAGATTCTCTCATGGGGCTAAAAATTGGGGAGGAGTTTGAAGTTGAAACTCCAAAAGAGACACGTTCGTATAAAGTAATATCATTTAACTAAGCGGTTTTACTCGCCATCATTCCGACCAGTATTGTCAGTCATTCTTCTTAAAGAGTTCTGTCTCTTTCACCGATAAAGAATTGGTGGAGAGATCATTATGAAATTGATTTTTGCGATTTGTTTAACCCTTTCTATTTTTAAGCTTCATGCAGAAGTCGCACCGGAGCATGTTGAAACTATGCTCCAGCAGATGGTCCGAGAAAACGTTATCTCGGCAGCGGAAGCAGAAAAAGTTAAGATTCGTATGAAATCAATGACTCCAGATCAGTGGTCAAAAATTAATCGTCAAGCAGCTTCAGTTGCATCTCGGACACCAGCCTCGATTACTCCCTCAAATAATAAAATTGAAGAAGTTAACGGCATTGATCTTGATGGTGAGCAATTTAAAAATATACAGAATGAAGTAAAAAAAATAATTCCAGAGTATAAAGACAAAGACTAGTAGGGGTCTCCTACGTAACTCCACAATTTCTTTTTTAAAAAGTTTGGAACAAAAATTTGCAGGGCCCTGGCAATTGTCCTGAGCCTTGCGTATGCTTTCATGTCCCAGGGAAAATGCGAAAGAAGAATACGGCTATCGAGAATAGTAAAAAAATAATCTAAAACAATCGATAGTATGATCACATCATCTAAGAGACCAAATAAAGGTATCCAATCTGGTATGATGTCAAACGGAGATATCAAAAGGGCCACGAGAGCAAGGATAATTTTTTTATCTCTTGATGGAATCCTTTCATCTTGAGAAGTATTTACAATAAAATCTTTAAGTTTTTTAAAAAAATCCATCATGGCCTAAACTCTTTGGTTAATTCTTTAATGACGAGAGACGTTGCTGCAAAAGCGAATGCTCCAGTTACAAAACTTGCCGATCCAAATCCTTCTTCGCAATCCATATTTTTTGCCATCCCAGGAGGCTTATAAGTTAAACAACCATCTGAGGTAGGATAAACCGCTCTTTCGTGTGACCATACGGCCCAAACATTGAAGGGGCCTTCATTTTCAAGAGGAAAGGAGAAGTCTTGTCTTAATTTTTTTCTTAATCTTGCTAGTAATCTGTCATTCGAAGAAGAAGACATGTCTGTCACTCTAATCTGTTCCGGATCAACCTTACCTCCGGCCCCACCCATCACAACGAGTGGAATTTTATTTTTTCTACAATGATCAATAAGATAGCATTTATTTGTAAAATCATCGCAGGCATCAATAACAAAGTCATATTCTTTATCAAAAATGGTATTGATGTTTTTTTGATTAAAAAAACATTGTTTGAGATCAACTTCACAAAATGGATTAATTTCGTGAATTCTCAATTTCATCACATCTACTTTAAATTTACCTACCGTTGAGTTTACAGCATGGACCTGTCGATTAATGTTAGTGACACAGACATCATCAAGATCGACCAAAGTCATAGAACCAATCCCTGTTCTTCCCAGAGATTCTGCGACCCATGATCCAACTCCGCCAATTCCAATGACGAGAATTTTCGACTGCCTTATTCTTTCCAAACCCTTGATTCCGATGAGTCTTCCAATCCCACCGAATCTTGAGTAATAGTCATCTTGATCCAGCATTTTTTGTCCTCGCTAGTTTTTCAACTTTTAGTTGTCCGCATGCTGCTAGTATGTCTGATCCCTTGGTTCTTCTTAACATCACTCGTAATTTGTTTTTCACAAGCTTATCCTTGAAATTCTCAATTTCAGTCTCATCAGGTCTCTCCCAAGTACTATTAGGAAATGGATTAAAGGGAATTAAATTAATAATTGCTTTTTGACCGTTCAGTAAATGAGTTAGACCTTCAACGTGCTCATCAGTCATATTAAAGTTTTTTATCAGTAGATATTCAAAAGTAATGAACTGCCTTGGTAATAAGGGGATATCTTTCAAAGCCCTCATGACATCTTCGAGATGATAATTTTCGTTGATGGGGATTAGTTTTGATCTTTCGTTCTGAAAGGGAGAATGGAGTGAAAGTGCAAAATTAACCTGTGGAAAATCTTTGATTCTTTGAAGACCTGGGAGATATCCAGCAGTTGAAAGAGTCATTTGTCTGATTCCGACTCCAATTAATTTAGAATCATTTAAAATTAAAATGGCTTTTTTTACTTCATCCAAGTTGTGAAGTGGTTCACCCTGGCCCATAAAAACAATACTTGGTTGAGGAGATGATAGATCATGAACCTTAAGCCAATTTCTTGCGAGCAAATATTGGCTTACGATTTCTCCACTTGTGAGGTTTCTTTTAAATCCCTGTGTACCTGTGTAGCAGAAACTACAGTTCATAGCACAGCCTACTTGGCTGGAAAGACAAACAGTGTACCTTTTATGAAATGGAATAAGAACCGTCTCGACTTCAAGTCCATCTGAAAACCGCACTAAAAATTTGGTCGTTCCGTCCTGCGATTTTTGGAGATTTACTAAAGTAGGTAGTTCTAATTCGTAATTAATTTCAATCTTACTTTTTAAATTTTTTGAAAGGTGTTTGTCCCAAATACCTCTGTCCTTGTAGAGTCCATCGAGTAAAAAGGGATATACGTGACTTGATTCTTCCCAATTAAGAAGGTTCTCTTTCCATTCAGATGAGGTTAGTGAGTAAGCAGAGCGTTTCATTTTTCGGATTATAATCGAGGAGTCAGAGATTGTCCTCAAACTTACTAACCCAAATTATTGACCAATTCGAATCCAAAAAGCATAATAAACCTATGAAATTCCTATTATATATTGCTGTCTCTTCTCTCTTCCTACTTTCCTGTGCTTCTTATCAAAATAAGGCTCACGAGACGTCCAAGCTCAAAAAGAACCGACAGAAGGTTGATCATAAAATCCCTAGGCCAGTCTATGGAGTTATGTTTGACTTGGTGTCTGACAAGGAATTTGAGCTTGTTTTTGAAAACGTTTCTTCTGATCATGACATGGAAATTAGGCTCAATAGAGACGCGAAGCTCATTCCTCTTAAAGAGGGTGTTTGGGAGCTGACCGGAATTGAGCTTCAAGGCAACTTTTATGGTCTCATGAGTACTTCTAAAAAATTTACAATTCAAGTCAGCCCCAAGAAGATTGTCTATGCGGGGACTTATCTTCTTGGATGTCCCGTGACTGATCAATCAAGCACAGAGAGTTTAAAGAAAATGAAGTTTTTTAATCGATACGAACTAACTTCTGAAAAGGGATCTTGCGAGCTTGTTGTCGGTGATGATTGGAAAACATTCCGAAGAAAGCTCATAAAAAAGCGTAAATACAAATGGTTAAATTCAGTGATCGGTTTTTAGCCTCAAATTGTTTGCGCT
>CAMAYW010000047.1 GCA_945862475.1 Bacteriovorax stolpii | reverse complement strand
CCCAGAGAATTCTTTTTTCTAAAAAAAAGGCCCCTTATCGGGGCCTAAGATTACATAGATCTTTCTAATGCTGCGATTCGATCTTCTAGTCTAGGGTGAGTGGAGAGAAAATTCATGATTCCCTTCTTTGAGGAAATCTTCATCGTACTCATGGCCGATTGTGAATCATCAACCATTTCATATTTTTGCTGAAGACGTTTTAAGGCAGCAATCATTTTATGCTTACCTGCATATTGGGCGCCTCCCTTATCTGCACGATACTCTCTGATACGAGAAACGTAGGCCACTACAAACATTCCAAGAAACGAGAAGAGCATTTCAAACACCATAACTGATAAGTGGTAGGCCCAACCAGAGTTTACAGGACGATCATCATCCCGATCACCACTCATAGCATTTTGAAGTGCAAAAGCTGCAATACGAGCGAAGAACATTACAAAAGCGTTTACTACACCTTGAACTAGCGCCATTGTAACCATGTCTCCATTGGCCACGTGAGCGATTTCGTGGGCGAGAACACCCTCTACCTCATCTGCATTCATTTGCTGAAGAAGACCAGTTGATACTGCAACGAGAGCATTGTTTTTTGAAGGCCCTGTCGCAAAAGCATTCACTTCACGTGAATCATAAATTCCAACTTCAGGCATTTTATTAATACCAGCTTGCTTAGAAAGTATGTGAACCTTTCGAACAAGATCTCCATATTGACCGCGATCATCAACGATCTGAACACCCATCATGGTTTTCGCCATGAACTTTGATAATAAAAGAGAGATACCAGAACCGACAAAACCCCACACGAGACAAAATGCCATAAGAGCAGAATAGTCAATTCCCTGGGCCGTTAGATAATTTCCAATTCCAAGAAAACCGATCACCAGTGACACAGTGACCATCACTAGGACGTTTGTAAGCATGAATAAAAAGATACGCTTAAACATAGAAACTCCATAAAAATGAATAATTCGTAAGTTAAAGATAATACTTAAAATTTGAACGTCAAGGGTACTTGCGCGCAAAGTCATATAAAAACAATCTCTTAAAAGGCCTTATATTCATGTTAGACTGATTTTGCTGTCTTCACGGAGGAAGATTTAATGAAAAAATGGATTTTATGCCTACTCCTACCATCTATTGTTTACGGTTATTCGGCCTCCGACAAAAGCTCTTGCACTGATTTAAATCTTGATACGGCCTCTTTGGGTAAAGTAAGAAACCAAGGCAAAATTTCTTGGTGTTATGCTTTCACTGCGGCCGATATGCTTCAATATACTTTTGGAATTTCTGATAAAATTTCTGCAGCTGATATTGCTACCAATTACAATAATTCGTCTGTCGGTAAAATAATGGATCTCTTTCTTGATTACGGACAACCTCATGAAACAGGATTTAATAAAGTCGCATTGATTCAAGGGATGAAAAGTGGTCATTGTTCTGAATCGAGCTTTCCCTCTGAGGAATGGATAAAAGTAACTAGTGGCCAAGAAGAAAAGATTCTTATGCCACAAGCGATAGAGGAAATAAAAAAACTCTATCAGCTAAGAAAAAATTTAACTCTAAGTAATCTTCCTTTTTATTTTAAATTTAAAAATGTCGACAAAAAAACATTTCTTTCTATCCTTCAAACTAAAAATAAAATTAAGCACTTCTTCACTGAGCTAAGAAACAAGGCTTGTGAGAGTGATCGAGTTGAATTTGATAAAAGATTAAAAGTGAAAATGGTTTTTCGTAACAAAAATATTTTCAGACGAATCAACTCTCAACTTGATTCAGGAAGGATTGTCGGAATTGATTATGATTCTCGTGTTCTTCTTAATACACAAAATCAAACGAGAAAGATTTCGGAGCTCCATACTTCGAGCATCATTGGCCGCCGATGGAATTCTGAAAAAAACAGCTGCGAATTTCTCCTGAGAAACAGCTGGGGTGAAAAATGTCAAAGGTATGATCAAAGTATAGAATGCCAAGAAGGAAACGTATGGCTAGGCGAGTCATCCCTTTTCAAGAATATGACTAGCATCGTTTATATAAAATCCAAGGGTTTATAGCTCAAAAAAATCCGTTTTTTACAATGTACACTTGCCGACTGCCATCATGAATTGTTACGCTTTGAGTCTCTGAAATCAAAGGATTCATTGAATGAAAAAGCTAGTAACAACTATTTGCCTAATCCTCATGACGTCGAACATTTTTGCAAATATCCAAAGCGAAAATGTCCTTGAAGAAACTCTTTATCAAAACTTTAAATTTAGCCTTCTTTCGAAAAATAAAACTAACATGATGACTGGCTTTACTGCATTTGAGCAGAAGCTTCTCGTTGATGCACTTTGGGATATTTCTGAAGAAGGAGATCCATCTGTTTTAAATGCGATTAATGACTTTAATACCGCTCATTACGAATTGATTGAAAGATTAAGACTCGGAATTCTTCGAATTAAATTTAAAAGAACGACTCACCTCGCTCAACCTCTCGTTGATGAATTGATGAATGAGTTAACTAAAGAAAAAGCTGATACCAAAATCATTTATACAATTGCTGCCTACGAAGAGGATTTTCTATCTGCAGGTCATGTTGAGTTAGTTGAAAAAGCAAAGTTACATCCCCCTTACTTTGATGTGGCCCTTGATCAAGAAAGAAAAAACGATATCACAGAAGACTTGATTACTGACCTTTTTCATAAGACTCCTGATGTTACAACTTACATGAATGGTGAATATATAAAATCAGTAAAGATTTTTATGTTCTGTCGAGAAAACAGATTGTTCCCGTGTCTTATGGTGATGAAAAATGTTCACGGTGAAGTTGTTAGAGACGAGGATGGAATTATTTGGTCGCATAAATCACTCGCCTCATCGGCCCGAGGACTTCCTAGCTACACGAGAAATGGGAATACTCCAACCGGAATCCTCACGATTGATTCCGTCATGCCAGCGGCTGACCAGCAAATCTCATTTGGTAAATTTAGAAGAATGATCCTTAATTTCATTCCAAAATCAAAGAATGAATCTCTTATGAAATCCCTCCTTCCATCTTCCTCTCATAATCAAGATTGGTGGAAGAGCTCTGTTACGGCCAGAGATATTGGAAGAAATCTTTTCAGGATTCATGGAACAGGAAAATTAAACCAAGACCCAACTGTTCCTTACTATCCGTTCATGAGAACAGCGGGTTGTATTGCCCAAAGAGAAAACTCTTACGAAGGTATTACTTATAAAGATCAAAGAGAACTTTTAGATGCCATTATGGTTGCCATGAATATGGAGCCTAATTTTGAAAATGAAATAAAAGTTAAGGGTATACTTTATCTTGTCGAGATTGATGATAAGAATGCACCTGTAGAGTTAGAGGATCTTGCTTTTAGAGGAATTGAGTAAGGTTATGAAAATAAAGTCTCAAAGCTCAAAATGATTACAGAGAATCTCCCACATTACCAACTTCTTGATTCTGGTCTTGGGAGAAAGCTTGAAATTATATCTGGAGTTAAGGTTAATCGACCTAGTCCCCAGGCAATTTGGAAACCATGGCTTAAAGATTCAGAATGGAATCAGGCCACCTCAAATGTGGTTCGCACAAAAGATGGTGGCGGGAAATGGGAGCATAAAAAAGAGCCTTCCCCACTTCTCACATTCCCTTTTGAGATTGACGGTAAAACACTTCAATTTAAATTAAAGTTTACTTCCTTTGGCCATTGCGGAGTCTTTTTTGAGCAGATCCCTGTTTGGCAATGGCTCTTCGAAGAAGTGACCTTTTTAAAAAATAAACTTGGCCGTGCTCCAAAAGTCGTGAATCTTTTTGGTTACACTGGATGTGCATCAATTGTGATGGCAGCGGCAGGTGCAGAAGTTTTTCATGTTGATAGTTCAAAAGGTGTCCTTGATTGGGGGAAAGAATCTCAAGCCTTAAGTAAAATTAAAGAATCAAATATACGGTGGGTTCAGGGAGATGCTCAGGAATTTATCAGACATAGCTTCAAAAAGAATTTTACCTATGATGGAATTCTCGCCGATCCTCCAAGTTGGGGACATGGAGTAAAAAAAGAAGTTTGGGATTTTGAAAAACATATTCATTTTTTAGTGGAAGGAATCCTAAACGTTCTCAATCGAGAACAAAGTTTTTTATTTTTATCTAGTCACACTCATGGAGTTCAAACAGAGGCGCTTAAAAATATCATCTCTGATAAACGTTGGAAAAAAGTAAGCGGTGGAGAACTAGGAGTGAAGCATCAAAACGATCAAAGAATTCTTCCAGCAGGACTCTTTGCCACAGGTCAAAGTTATTTGCGCTGATTCTTTTTTTTGCCATCTAATGGAATTTTAATGGTTCCTTCAACAGATAATCTTCCTGCAATACCGCGAACAACAACACCAGACTGAACGCCACTTCGGTTTTTATATCTTACTCCGGCCTGTAGACCTGAGGGAGTTCCTATTAAACTATTGTTTGTTTCATAACCCTTTATTTCAGTGTTTATGTAACCCGTAAAAACTAAAATCTGGGCCTCTTTAGGAGCTTCTATGGTTAATCCAGAAATTAAGTTAATGCTTTGACCGATGTTACTTCCTTGGTAGTGAAGGTTCGTATAGTAACCGATATTCTTATTCATTTTATCTTGGACTGTAATGTCAGCATTCACTTGGTTTAAATGAAAGGAAAGATTTTTTAAAACCGGAGGAACATCTTTCGATTCAACTGAAGAAAGTTGACCGGTTAGATCTCCCCAACTTGAAGGACCTAAAGTGTGTTCTACCTCTAGAGTTGAATTTAATTTAAAATCAGGTCTATTTTTATTTCCGAGCTCTATGTTTAATTTATTATATTGATCCAAAGAACCAGACATTTCTATACTAGAAATAGAGCCACCACCTGAACCAGGCTGACCTAATGAATACATACCCGATGCCCTTAGACCACTTGAGAGATTCACTGCAGATCTAGGACCGATGTAATGAAAAATCTTTCTTTCAACTCCCGCTTTTAAGTGAAATTGATACTTCTTTTCCAATTGATCGTTAAACATCTGTGAGCTTAGACCTGTGCCGACGTAGCTCTTCCACTTGTCAGATGTATTTTCATACTTTGCTACAACGATGAAAACCTTTGAGTCGCTCAAATTCGCAGTTCCCCCTGAATAGGTCATCTTATTTTTTTTCAGATGGCCCATGAGTGAAGAAATATCAGTGTCGGTCTTAAGAAGATTTTTTCTAGTTTCAAACGCGCTCTCTACCACTTGACCCATTTGGGTATCAACCACAGCGATTTCTTTAAGTTTCCCATCCTTCATTTTACTTAATCTTAAATTAGTGGTTGAAAACTTTGGATCAAGGATCAATTTATTAGTCATACTATAACTTTGCATTCCATCAATCACTCTGTGATTTTTACCGCTACTGATGACAACTCCAAAATGGGTGCCACCATTAACGGCAAGGACATCTTTATCTGGAAAAAGTTCTTCTCCAATCATCATGATACTTTCAGAGACATCATTACAGACACCACCCCTCAAGTGATCAAATGCAGAAGCTGCTTGAAGCATTTCATTTAAGGTTAAATCCCCAGGAGGCAAAGGAGCATTGGTTGGATTAAATGTGGCAGTATTACTACCAGGATTTCTAGGATAATTATAATTTCGATAAAGTCTCGAGGAAAGTTTACTTAATATTTGATATTTTTCTTCATCTGACTGGTACAAACCAGATATCGTCTCTGCAAGAGCACGCGACAAATCTTTTTCATTAAAATTTGTTCGAGCAGCGACATGCAAAAGACCCTCAACAACTAAATCTTTACCCATTGTGGAATTAAGATCCAACTCTGTGGATGAGGGTGAATAGGTTTCACCTCTCCAGATCTCTGAAGCGAGATTTTTTATAGAGTCCTTATTTAAAAGTGCTTTCTCGAAATTTTTTGCATACTGTACTTTGAGTCTCTCAAGTTGATCTGTTGAATAATAGGAGTATTGGAGTGCCTCTTCTTTCAATTGAGATGGTTGATTATTAAAACTTGAAACAAGAATGAGTTCATATCGACTGTCTTTTCTATTATCTTTTTGACAGTTAGAAGTTAAATCAAGACTTGGTGTTGGAGTTAGGCCAAAAAGATAGTTTCCGTTGATGCCTTTTTTACGGTTACTATTCATGTACTTATCTAATTCACTTGAGCTTATATAATTTTTTAAGGCCTCTGAATCATCCAAAAAGTTTTGAGAATAAACCTCACCGGTAAAAAGTCCAAAAAAGAAAAGTAGGTTTATAGAGCGAATCATAATTCTCTATCGGAATAAAAACCTTTTTACTCAAGTTTTTCATATAAGTTCCGATAAATAGCTATGATGAGATTTGCCTTCATTATTATCTTTGTTTCTTTAAGTGCTGAAGCCACCAATCATTTCAATAACTTCAGTTCTCTTTCTGATCTTCTTCTTGCCATTAGATACCCTGTTTTTCAATCCAAACAAAGAATTGGAGCTTTAGAGCATTCACGAAAAAAGATGGTTCAGAAAATAATAAAAGAAACTGGCGTCAATTCTTTTAAAGACCTAAATTTATCATTCATCAAAAACCCTACCCATTCAGCACTTCTCTATACTGATCCCTGGTATGACGTGCAGACAGAATTTTACTCTACCCTTCACAAAGAAAGCTTTTCCCAACGATGGCTTGCCCTTCAGAAACTTGTTTATTTTAGTGATTACGGAAAAGGAATTTATCAATCTATGATGGCACACTGGGGGCAATACTCTCCAGTACTTGAAGGAAGATACTACTCAAGGTGGAGTAAGGTTTCCATTAAATCAGGAGATTCAAAAAGAGAATTCAATATCCCCTATTTTCTAATGTCTGAAAATATATCAGATCTCATTAAAATGGAGGAGCATAGTCCCTATAAAGATCTTATTCAAGGTGAAGACTTAAAAATATTTTTAAACCGAACAAATACATTTAGTCATTTTCAAAGACAGGAGTTAGCTGAAAAAACAGTTTTGAATCATAAAATTTATCTTCGCACTGTAGCCAATGCAGCAAAAACTATTGGTAGTTTAAATTATTTAACAGGAGCAAGTAGTAAAACTCACTCAGAGAATAGAATAAAAATATTCATTGATAAATTTTGCGTGGACTGCAATCAAAAGGAAAAAAGAGAATATCAAATTGCAGCGATGAGATATCTTGAAAGACAAAAGAAAAATATCGCCCAATATAGTCCAAAATCTATGGTCAATAGTTTTTGCAAAGATCTTGTTCGCCATAAATACCATTGGAACGTGGATCGATTAAGGCCCACACCTCTGGAAATTATGATTAATAATACTGCCTTGGTTAACTATTACATCATTCATAAACTAAAGGAAAAAAACAGAGAGGCGATCGCAAAGACCATTATGTCTCAAGATTTAGGAATTCTCTTTCTCACGAATGCCATCAATATTCTAGACAAAAACCAAGAGCCACTCGGTACAAGACTAAGCTGCGAGGCTAAGAATCTAAATTCAGATGCTCAACTCATTTTTAGTGCGATCGATGAGGCCCAAAAAAATGTTGAAGGGTACATCACGAGAGTTAATAAAAAAATAATTGCCAGTAAGTTTAATCTTAAAGAAACCAATTCGACCCTTGAATATTTTGTTCAAACCAATCAGGCCTCAACCATTGAAGCTGTTTCAAGTTTTCCTCAAGGAATTGGCTGGGTTTTAAAATCCATTGCTGAACTCGATCAAGACATTACCCTCAGAAAAAAAACAGATGCCTTTGTTTCTTGGGGAGGAGCAATCGTTGGAATCGGTCTTACGATCACGGGAGTTGGCGCTCCTGAAGGTGTTGCTCTCCTTATTACCTCAATTGGAATCATTAAAGGAATCGGAACAGGGACTTACTTTTTTGTAAGATCAGAATTTGAAAAAGAATTTGCTTCTGAGATAAGACTCGCAATGAATGGAACGGGTATTACGAATGAGGAGAATTTAAAATATCATTTTGAAAATTATAAGAAACTGAAAGTTTCCTACATTAAAGACTTTGGTGCCAGTGCCATTAGCTTTATCACTATTCATCGTTTTGCGCTTCAAGCAACTGGCGGAGATGTCGCAAAATCACACAATATTCTTGAACGAGCGATGGATATGGTAAAAACACAAAGAGACAAAAGCTTTGAGAAAATTCAGATGCTTATTACTCAGCTCGTAAAAGGTTAATAACTCTGTCTGTACCATTCTGAAAGAATCGCGGCTGTTGCATTCGAAACATTGAGACTTTCAACTTCGCCTGTGCCTGGGATAGAGATCAGTTGATTCATCTTTTTCAGTAATTTATCAGAGAGTCCCTCTCGTTCAGCCCCCAGAAAGAGAAGTGATTTTTCAGGAAACTCAGTTCTAAAAAGTGACTTCCCATCATGGCTTGAAGTCGCAAAGGTTTTAAACCCAAGACGATGACCTTGGTCTAGAACAAAACTCCAATCTGTCACCTGAAGGGCGGGCACTGTTTCTGCTCCACCTTCCGCCGTTCTAATCGCCGCTGCAGAATTGGCCACTGGAACTTTTGCCTGATACAAAATACCTGTAACACCAAAGTGGGCAGCCGATCTCATGATGGCACCCAAATTATGGGGATTTTCAACTTCCTCTAGGCACAAAATGAGGGATCTCCCCTTCTGCTCCATAAGGTCTTTAAATTCTGGAAGTTTTTTATTTTTAACAATAAGGCAGATGTTTTCGTGGTGAGTGGCCTTTGTGATGGAGTCAATCTCTTCCTTATCTACCAAGTGGTAAGCGAGCTTTTGATCGGCCAAATACTTCATTAAGGCCTTAAATTCAAAGACGCCCTCGTTAGTTACATAGGCCCTAACAATGTCTTCCGGACGTTTTTCAAAGATTTTAAGACAGGCGTGGCGGCCGTAGACCTTGGTTTCTTGGTTTTTTTTAGTGTGTTTCATAGGAAGGCTTTTAACACGTGATAAGTTTAGTGTATAGAGATGTCATGACACTTTACACAGGATATCTTGCGATCCATAAATTTGAAAAAGAGCTTGAGCGAGAGCTTGAGATTCGAGGACTTAAAGTTGCCTTCAAAAAGGATCGCCTCTACCTCATTGAAGGCACAGCTCCCCAAATGATTTGGGCCCAGGTGACGGCCTATGACCTAGAATTTATTTCTATAAGCTCTATTAACGATGCGGTCAAAAAACTGAAATCCCTTGGTCGAAACTGGGGCCTATTTACCGTGGGAAATCATCGTAGGGCCGAGCTCATTCAATCCGAATTACCCAAAATAAACACCAAACCCATCCCCTTTAGGCATCAGCTCCCTACTCTTCCCATGGGATTTTGGACTTTGTGGGAGCAGGATCAAATTCTAGCAACTCAAAAAACTTCTTCTCCATTTCCGATTGGTGAAATGGATTTTCAAGAAGATAAAGTTATGCCCCCATCAAGGGCGTATTTAAAACTTTGGGAATTCTTCACCGTTTATGCTCCTGAAGCAATTGATGGTGGCTCCTCTATTGATGTTGGATCATGCCCGGGAGGGTGGACCTGGGTTTTAAGAACTCTTGAATTTCATAAGGTCTACTCAGTCGATAAGGCACCGATTGAAAAAAGGATCATGGATCTAGGACGGATTGAATTTAAAAAAGAAAGTGCCTTTGGCTTGGACCCAAAGGATTTTGGAGAGATTGATTGGTTTTGCTCAGATATTATTTGTTATCCCGAGCGTCTATTAAATTTAGTCAATCGCTTCCGAGAGTCAGGAAAGGTTAAAAACTTTGTCTGCACTATCAAATACCAAGCGGAAACAGACTGGGAGAACACTCTCAAATTTCTTGAGATACCTAACTCTAGAATTGTTCACCTTCATCACAATAAACACGAAGTAACTTGGTTTCTTAAAGGGGCGAATCTGTGAAATACTTTAATGCGGAAAAACCCCAAAGGCTAAAGCTTACAAGGGACATTACAAAACATATTAAGCGCGGTAATCCATGGGTCTTTTCTGATGCCGTCGATAAGATCAAAGCGCCAGAAGGTTCTTATACCATCCTCTCCAGTCACAAAAATGAAATCATTTCTCACGGATTTTACTCTCCAAATATTAATCTCGCTTTCAGGGTTTTAAATCTGGGTGATAAAAAATTTAATGACCTTGAAGTCGAAAAAAGACTCCACAGAGCGATGGCCAATAAAAAGCATCTACTTACCGGTGAGAATAAGTGTTTTAGATTTTTAAACGGTGAAGGAGATGAATTACCTGGAGTTGTGGCCGATTACTATGATGGAGTCATCGTTTTAAAGCTTGATGGTACGGCATCTGAGAATTTTTGGGTGAAAGAGGCCTTTGCGACATTTTTTATGGAGCAAAAAGAAATCCCTGTTAAATGCGTCTATTACAAGAGAAAAAATCGTGAAGAAGAAAAAGGAATGATTCTTGCTGGTGAGTGCGATCATCTTACGGACCTA
>CAMAYW010000046.1 GCA_945862475.1 Bacteriovorax stolpii | reverse complement strand
GGATTAAAAAATGCTTTAGTGACTTGGACGACTTCAGGAAAAGTCAGAGTGACTCATCTAACCGGATTATCTACGGACATTGGGCTTAATTTACTTGGAATGATAAATCCCAAAATGAAAAGAAAATTTAAAGAAAAAAGGAGTGTCAATTTTTTAAGAATAGCGACATTCCTTTCTTTCTCGTTTGGAGCTCTTATATCTGCAGTACTCTTCCCTCATTTTGGCTACAAAACATTTATAACCGTATTTTTGATTTCATTATTTATGACCGCATATTCTTTCTATAATAGACAAAAAGATATTTTTGATAATTTGTTTGGGTCCGATTCCAAAAAAGGGAAACTTGCATGAGAACTTTAACAAAAGAATTACAACAAAAAATTTCGCCAGAAATGGCAGTTGAATTATTGATTGAAGGGAATAAACGTTTTGTAAAAAACCTTAAAATCAATCGCAATTTACTCCAACAAGTTAATGAAACGAGCGAGTCTCAGCATCCATTTGCTCTTGTTATTAGTTGCATGGATTCTAGAACCTCGACTGAGTTGATTTTTGATCAAGGGTTAGGTGAGGTTTTTAGCGTGAGAATTGCTGGAAATGTAATAAATGAAGATATCCTTGGTAGTTCAGAGTTCGCTTGCCAGGTTGTAGGAGTGAAGATTGTTGTTGTTCTTGGCCACACTGGCTGTGGAGCTGTAAAAGGTGCTATGGCGAATGTTGAATTAGGTCATCTCACTCAATTAACGAACAAAATTAAAAATTGTTTTCCAAATTGCCAGGATCATACCGACATAAATGAAGTGACACGCTCAAATGTATTACAAGGGATTTCAGATCTTAGAAACAAATCAGAAATCTTAAGGTCTCTTGAATCTGAGGGCAAGATTAAGTTTATTGGCGGAATCTACGACATCAACTCTGGTTTAGTTGAGTTTTTCATTTAATTCTGCCGCATTTAATCTCGTCGATTAATTGATCAAGACAAATACCCCAGCCCTCATGGAACCCCATCTCGGCGTGTTTGTTGCAGGTCTTTTCATCTGGATGACGGGCAATGGCGGTATATTTGGTTTGAGGGCCTAGATTCTCTAGGAGTATGATCCCTGTGAATAAAATATCAGGACCATTCTCAGGGATTGGTGTTGGCCTGAAATTTTCAGTGAGTGCCGATGTCCAAATAAATTTCTTATTTTTTTCTACTTCAAGAACGCATCCAGAACAGGGAGAATCAGGCATATCTGGTCCCTTCATATCTGTTCTAAAGATGCCACCAGGCCTTAAATCAACTTCACATTTCGTAACCATATAAGGTTTCGGACAAAACCATTTCACAATATGCTCAGGTTCCGTCCATCCTTTCCAGATAAGTTCTGTTGGAACATCAACTATGCGTTCAATGATAAGGTCAAGTTTTGGATCAAGGGTTTTTAGCATAAGTCGTTACCTCTATATTATTTCCACGTTTTTAAATAGGCTCCACTTGGATCATAGTTTTCAAGTTGTTTATCCACGTTAAAATATCTCTTTCCTCTTGGGTCAACTCCAACACCAGCGAGATACATCCAATTCCCGTAATTTGAATAGACGTCATAATCAATGAGATTTTCCTCAAAAAGTTTCGCTCCCGATCGCCAATCAAGCTGAAGATCATTAATCCAAATGGAAGCAAAAATTTGTCTTGCTCTATTGGAAAGAAATCCTGTTGAAAGGAGTTCATTTAAGGCCGCATGAAAAAAAGGGTAAACGTTCATGTTCTGCAATTCTTGGGGTGTATGTGTTTGGACTACTGAAAAATCTAAGGATTTTAAGCCATTTTTAGAAAAATAATGACGTGGATATTTTTGGTAATGCCAATAGAAGAACTCTCTCCATAATAGTTCAAAAATAATCCAGCCAGTTGACTTCGTTGCCCCATGAATGGATTCAAATTGTTTGACTTCGTTATAAAGATACCTCACATCCAAAAAACCAGAGCTAAGAAAGGAGGAAAACTTTGTTGACCCGTCTCTACCTAACATTTCGTTTCTAGTGTTTAGATAAGTAAGAGGAAGCTTTTTATCTACAAAATAATAATGAAGTTCCTTTTTAATCTCTTCGTCCCATGGGGGTGTCGCGGAATTAAATAGTAAGGGGAGGTGAACTTCTGCGAGTTGCCGAAAAGGAGTAAAGCTTTCTTGAAGTTTAAAGGGAAGACTAGAGAAAAGTCGATTTTGAATAGGATCTAGTTTGTTTCCAAATGTTTTTTTCTCATAAAAAGCATCCCAGGCCAGGGCAACATCAAATTCATTCTCAGATATTGATTCAACCCATTTTAAATGAGGAGCAATAAGTGAGAGCGCATTAAAACGTCTTTTAAAAAAATCTTTTTGAATAGTAGATTTGTATTTGGGGGCAAAAAGGACTTCAGTTTGATTTAAATCAAACGGTGTGAGGAGAAAAAAATTATTTTGAACTAAAATTCGTCTCAATCTGGTCTTCCTATCTTCTTTTCGATATTATTTCGGGGAAAGTTTTGTAAACGCAATTAATAAAAATCTCTTCTCCTCACTGACCAAATGAACCCATCATACCAAAAATGCATAAGGGAAGTGAGAAGCCAGAACGCGCCAATATATTCAATCCCCTCGCTCTTCATTCTTACTGAAGCTAAAATAATACAAACAATAAGGATCAAAGAGAAATAGAAGACCTTTACGTTTGTGTCTATTTCATTTTTTGCCTTAATTCTTTTTGTTATCAGATTGCCTTCGCCCATATAGACGATAAAATAATACTGAATGGCATGGTAGATATTCCCAAAATAGGCAGCGTCAGCAACAGAATAGAATGACGCAATTAAGATTGCTGAAATTCCGGTTGTTAGCAAAAGACTAAGTTTCTCTTTCGAGAATTTGTAACCATTTTTTATAAGTAAATGATAACGGTAAAAATAAAAAATAACATAACCAATTCCAAGTCCAATCAAAGGGAATCGAGTTGCAGAGAAGTAATCACCATATTTTACAGCAATATCTCTATCAATATCCATGAACCTATATAGGCCTTCAGTTCGAATAGATTCCGGAATAAAAGTGAGAAGAATCACGTGTGGAAGAAGGCCAAGAACAAAACACATACCAATATCAAGTTTTCGACCTATTTCAGGATCATTGCCAAGTTTAGCATCATAAATTCTTCCGAAACCAAAGGTTTGCATAAGCGAGTGCCACTCATCCCAATAAAGTGCAATAAATCCCAGAATTCCTAAAAAAAGTGGTGATACCCACATCGCCAGTAATAAGATTAAAGGAATGATGGTAAATCGAATTGGGAACCTTTTGTAGATGTCTTTATTGAAGTGACTTCTCAAGAAAACGAGTAAGATGTGCGACTTCGTTAATAGAAGGGCGGATATAATAAGCCAATTCGGAGTTTTTGGATTATAGAGGAAATGACCACTTTGAAATCTTGGTTCACAAAATAAAGCAATCACAAGAAGGGCAAATAGAGGAGAACCAATAATCAAGATATGATCTATCTTTATTGAACTAAAGTGAGTTAATGCCTTGTGATCCTTTTTCATTTAATAGTCGAAAGGGAAGTTAGTCATTTAAACATCTAAGGGGAGAATTTTCTCGGATATGGTTTTCCACAAGGCGCCAATAGTCAGAGCCTGGCACGGTTTCGACTTTATTAAAAATAAGATATCCAAAGATATCGACCATCTTTTTTAATGCAAATGGAACTTCTGAAGGCATACCAACAGAGTAGTTTCGTAGAACCTGAATCTTTTCACCACTTATGTAGAGATTGTTAATAGGGTGCTTGGTGAAATCATACGGAACCAGTTTCTTTAAATCTTTATCCATCGTCTGGAGCCCAGCAATTGTAAAATTATTTGAAATTTCAGAGTTACCGAGGATTTCGACAAACTTTTTTACAAGAAATCCAGAAATCATGACTCGAGAGAGTTTCCAACCATTGTCCCCCCATTTTCTAAAGTGAGGGAAATTATCAATAATGTCTCCGAACGTAATTGTGCCTGGTTCAATTTGTTCTCCGTTGAAGTTATCCACCTGAACCCCAAGGTCTGCATTGGCCGTATTTTTAATGAGTTTGGCGATATGTCTAGACCAACATGTCCTGTTCTGTATTGTCTGACCATTTGTATTGCCAGAAAGAGCAATTTCTGAAAATCCAATAACTTCACTCCAAGAACGACCAAAATATCGCTCACGAGTTTCGAAGGCGTTGGTAACAAACTTTTTAACTTCTTCGTCTTGAGGCATATCACGATTAATGTAGTGAATTTTATAATCGATGATTTCAAATTCTCCCTTTCCCTTAATATCAATTATAAGTGATCCAATAAATCCAGAGTGAGAACCAGCTTGTACGACGGGTATTTTAATTCCGGCCAAGTTTTTTACCATCTTGGGTTCTGTAATAACGGTATGTGAATGACCACCGACAATTAATTGAACTGAGTCAGTCTTTTCAGCAAGTTTAATGTCACTCAGGACACCGATGTGAGTGAGAGCAATTGTAAAATCGACTTTGTCCTTCTTCGCTTTTTTCGCCTGCTTTATTCCAGCTTTATAGTAATCAGAGATATATCCGTTTGGTCTCATCGGGTACATGAAATGGATTTCATTCGTACTTAAACCAAAAATTCTAATTTTAAGATTTTCAATGTCGTAATCAACATAGTCAGGCATTAAATTGAGTAATCCCATCTTGGATTTTCCTACAAGATTTGCGGACGTTATTTTTGTTTTAAGTTTCGCCTCTTGAATTTGTTTACTTAATTCTCTTCCCCCTAAGATGTAGTCATGGTTACCAAGAACAGAGACATCAACCCCTAAATAATCGAGGGCGCGAAGAGAGTCGACCCCTTGATTAGAAAAATAAAAAGATGAGCCTTCACCAAAATCTCCAGCATCTAAAAATATCGTAGGGATATTTTCTTTATTTGCTTTTTCTTTGAGTTCGTTCACAACGCTCTTAAGCTGAGCATAGCCACCAATTCCGCCTCTGGTCCCAGCAAAATAAGAGTGGAGATCGTTTGTATGGAGAATTTGTATTCTTTTTGACCAGGTGAGAGTGACGAAAGTTAAGTTAAAAATAAGAAATGTGGCTTTTATTAAACTCATACAAGACCTTTTCGTGTTTCATAACCAATAATATCTATAATTTCAGGACTTGGAAGGTCTTTTCTTGACGTAATATGAAACATTTACATGGTCTTATCCCTTCATCTTTGGTGTCTAGGTTGTTTCTAAAGCGGTGATCGTTAAAATTGGGTAAGCTCCCACTACCAAGGATCAACTAATGAAACAAATTAAACTCCTTTTCCTTCTTCTTTCAATATTCTCTACTGTTTGTTCTGCTAAAGATTTGGACCTCATGAACCTTGAGGAGCTCAAAACTGAACTCGTTCAAAGAGCATCGAACTATACAGGCCTAGGTGATCCAGATTTTAAAATACAAAACGAACTTGAACCTCTAGTAAAAAGAATTTTAGAAGTTAATCCACAAGTTCCTGTAAAGGATCGTCTCCCTCTCCTTTATGGGGTTTGGAAACAAGTTTGGGGCCCTTATGATTATCAAGGTAACGATAGAGGCGTTGATCCATCAATTGAACCAAAGGAAATTTACCAAGTAATTGATCCAGATGGTTTTTACTATAATGTATCTCCAAGTTATAAAAATGGAGACCGTAAAAAAGAGAGAATCAATTACCTTAAGGGACAATATCGTTTAAGTTCAAAGAATCCTAATGGACTTGATGTAAAATTCAGGAAATTTCCTGGGATGAAGAAAAGACCAGACGTTCGTCCCATCTACGATTTTGTTAAAGAGGCTGAGGATGGAACTCTACCTAATCAAATTACGATCGTACCGACATTCATTGTGAGATTGTTTTTTGGTGGAGGTACCCTTGTTGAAGTCTATACCGATTCCAATTTGAGAATTCTTTATGGATCAAACGATGATGAGTTTAAGAATAAATATCTTTATGTAATGGTTAGGCAGTAGATACGTTCAAAAAACTTGAAGCTTTTTACTTTTCTTACTACCATTAGGTGTGAAAAGAAGAAGCTTCTTTTATCTCATTTTATTGGCACCCACATCTAGTCTTGCGAATAGTTTCATAAAACTATTCTCTTTTTTCCGTCCTCAAGAGGAACGTCAAGTGATCTTAAAAAGAACACCTATTGATTTTCAATGGCCAACACAAGAGCCCTTTTTATTTTGTGTTCATCATAAAGACCATTATCCTCCAGGAAATAACAATTTAGGGGTCGATTCGAAGTATTTCTCTGGGCGAGACATGGGCCAGGATTTCACTCTAAAAGATGGGTTTAGACTTTATCATGGAAGAGAAATTCCCGGTTTCCCTGTTCATCCTCATAGAGGATTTGAAACTATTACGATCGTGAGAAAAGGTTTTGTTGATCATGCCGACTCACTGGGTGCCAGTGGCAGGTATGGGGAAGGAGATGTGCAATGGATGACGGCGGGTGCAGGAGTTCAGCATTCCGAAATGTTTCCACTTCTTCATAAGGATAAACCAAATACCTGTGAGTTTTTTCAATTGTGGTTGAACTTACCAAAGAAAAATAAAATGGTTGATCCAGATTTTAAAATGATTTGGGCGAATGAAATTCCAAAAATGACAAAAGATCCATCCTTGGAGGTATCTGTCATTTGTGGAGAATTTGAAGGACAGAAATTTAACATGTCTCCTTCAAATAGCTGGGCAAGTGATCCAGCAAATGAAGTTAATATTTTTTTAGTTAAAATCAAAAAGGGAGGAGTTTTTAAATTTCCATCAAGTAAGAACTTAACTCATAGAAGCCTCTATTTCTTTGAAGGGGATCATATAAAAATTAATGATGAAACGATCTCCTCACATCAAGCAGTTTTTCTTGATTGCCGTAGTCGGTTAAGTGTCTCATCTGATATTTCAGACATTGAGTTTCTTTTTCTTGAATCAAAACCTATCGGTGAGCCTATTGTTCAACATGGTCCGTTTGTCATGACGTCTAGAGAAGAAATTTATCAGACGATTCAGGACTATCAGAGAACAGAATTTGGTGGCTGGAAATGGCCTCGTCAGGATATGATACATGGAGATAAAATAGAAAAATTTGCAAAGTATCCAGACGGGAAAGTCGTAAAACCATGTTAAATCAATATAAAGCCTTAAACGATCTCATTTATAACTGGGCACTCCGTGACCCTTACCTCGCTGGCGCTGTCGCCATCATACTTTTAATTTCATGGTTCAAGCGTCCAAAAATGATGTTCTTTTTGACTTTCCTTACTGTCTTGGGAATTACCATTTGGTTTTGGTACAACCTCTCTTATGAAAAGAGAAACGAGAATAAAAGATTCAAGCGCTACCAAGAAAAACGGATGGAGCAAATTGAAGAAGTAAGAGATTAAATTTCATTTTTTTTATTGGACCCTTAATGCGGTATTTGTTTTCTCTTTGTCTTATTTGGTTTTCTTGTTTTTTTTCAAACTACTCCTATGCTTGGTATTGCTATGAAGTCGCCTCTGAGAAAAATGGGGATACAATAAACGCATGTGGTATTGCTGAGGCCTCTGATGAAGACCTTGCTAGAAAGTTATCACTTGAAAATGCCTACAGAGAATTGGAACTTATTTGTAACAACTCAATTGATTGTGCTGGAAAAGCACTAGAAATTTCTCCTTTGCGGACTGATTGTAAGAAGCTAAATGACATTTATCGCTGCCACAGAGGTATTACCGCCGAAATAACTAAAAAAAATCGTGACCCAGACCAAAAAAGTTTTTTTCAAGAAGTTTATTTGCCGAAAAAAATCATTCAGGTCGATTCTGATTCTTATCGGAAACAAAGTACCATCATGCATTTTAAATCTAACCCATCAAATGCCAATGTCTATGTTGATGGAATTGAGGTTTGCACAACTCCTTGCTCAAGAGAGATCTCAATGGGGGAACATAAGATCTCTTTTGAAATACGAGATTATGACATCTATTCAACTGTAAAAGTTATTAAGGGAGAGGATACATTAGAGGCAAATTTAAACCCAAAGTTTGGTTACATTAAATTTGTGGATTTTCCTAAAAATGCAATAACAAAAATTGATGATAATCAAATCAGTCTTCAGGATGAGATACGAGTTCTACCGGGAGAGCATTTAATTGCTGTCATTTCAAAATATCATCAACCTTGGCACAAAGAAGTCACGGTTAAAAAGGGTGAGGTTACGGAACTAAAATTTGAAGCGGAGAAACTCTGGGGGTATTTGAAAATAGTCACTGAGAATTCGAACTCAGATGCAGTTGCTGTTCAAGTGGAAGTTGATGGAGTCCTTTTAGATGATCGTACTCCGGCAACACACAAAATTTCAGCAGGTGAGCACAGGATTAGGCTTATACATGAGCTTTATCGTACAGATGAGTTCCAACTAGAATTAACTGTGAATGAGTCCAAAGAGCTCAGAAGGCGACTAGAAACTAAAATCAAAAAAGATTGGGCCTTCCTTTTTGGCTTTGGAGGCTCTGCCAACAGTGTGGAGAGTTTTAAAACAGATAAAGAATATTCTTGTTGTATGTTGATTGAGCTAGGCCTTCAAAAAATGTTTTATAAGAAGTTAGGTTTTAAGTTTAATTATAATTATCTTTCTGATTTAACGAGTGAATCAGATTTGACCACCCAGTTTCTAAACGGAACCCCTAACACTACAGATTACCTCGTAACTGGAGCTGAGGGTCACATATTGGGACTTGGGTTATTATTTCTAGATCGAGACGAGCACAAAGGGAGTTGGTACATTTACCCTGAATTTGGTATTATTAAGGGTCGCCTAAAGTACGATAAAGTTGAGTACTCTGCTTTTGGAAACGGTTACCGAACATCTGACGTAACAGAATTTTCTTACGGCCAAAAGTACTATGCAATAAATGTAGGTTGGGATTTTTTAAAATTAGATCAAAATTCGCATAATTCCGCTTTTTATATTCAAGGTGGAGTTCGAAAAACTTCCGAATTGATGGGAACAAGTTTCAGTAACCAAGAAACTGTTGGAAATTTGCCAAAAAATAAATCCCACATAGGTTATGTGACATTCGGAGTGATAGTTGCTTATTGATATAGTTATAAAATTTTAATCGATACCAATAATGCTTGTTATTTTCGGCTTTTTCTTAATTCTTTGTATAAAAAACTTGTATACTTCTAAAAATACATCAGATTTCTGAGATTTATTTCCATCTAATATAATTTTCGCTTTAAGACCTACTTCTTGAGTCCTTTCATATAATAGCTTTGCGTGCTTTGGACTATGCATAAAGTGATTTCCATCTGGGCTTTTAATGTCTTTAAGTCCATTCCAGAAGATGACTGGAGCATCATCAGAGCTGATATTTTCGTACATGTCGACATCACGTCTAATCTCTTCACCTTTAGCTGTAAAAAGATCATCCTTCGATTTTAGATGGTATCTAGTCCACATTTGATCACCTACAAACTTATCAACTTCTTCTTGTGAAAAATAATCGTACCAATCTACAAAATCATAAGACACTTGAGCGCTTAAGTGACCAGCTGCAAGTATTCTACTAGATTCTTTTTTTATTGGATTTTTTGAGTGAGGATCAGCGATATCATCGTGGGTGGCAAGCCAAAGACTTCCACTTCCGCCCGCACTAAATCCATGGGACATGATATATTCTTTTTTTATTTTGTATTTATTAGAATGGTGACGCATGAATTGAACAAACCCTGCGATGTCTTCTCTTAAGATTTTTTGTAAAGGAGCATGTTTTAAAAAACGATAATTTATTGCTGCAACAGCAATTCCGGATTGAAGATATTTTTTAATAATGGGTTTTTTTCTAAACTCATCCTTACTACCCATGACCCACCCACCGCCGTGGATATAAATAACGAGTGGACTTTTTCCTTTGGTCTTTGGAAGCCAAAGGTCAAAGGCCTGCCTTACATGAGGGCCATATTTTTGATCTAAAAGTATTTTTCCAGATTGTTTTGCCATCGATGAAAAAGAGAGGGCAAGAAGGAATAAAGAAATAAGTTTTATCATATGATACTTCTTTTAGTTATTGAGTAAGACAAGTTTAAAACTTTTATCATGACCCTTATTGGTTACATTTGCTGTATATTCTCTTCCGTCACTTAAGACTACCATCGGAGTGATAATGTAGATTCCGCTTGGTAGTTTTTTTCCAAGATCAAATGAGAGAGATTCAGTTGAATCTTTATTTAAATAAGTGGCACTTGATTTAAAGACTGTTCTTCCGATTGTATCTCTCACTACAATGAAAAACGGAACTTTCTCCGTTGAAGTGACTTTCATTTTAAAATGTCCGTTTTGAGTTGGATTCGGGTAGGGTAAATCTGCAATGACAGGAACTGCTGTTTCATTTACCTTAACATTGATGGTGATGTCATGAGGAACAACTTGTTGACCACCAAAATACGGGAATAGATGATATCCCCATGCTTTTTGATCAAGGCAGCCTCTTTCCATTTGAACCGCAATACCGTTGAAATTAAAGAGATAACTTCTTTTATCCGGATGAATTTGGATTGTACCTTTGTAGAGTTTGTGAA
>CAMAYW010000045.1 GCA_945862475.1 Bacteriovorax stolpii | reverse complement strand
ATGTTAGAGAGCTGGTTTGACGGTGGGATTGCAGAACCGAGATTTCAAGGGGAACTCAGAGGTAGTGGGATAGAAATTGATGAGAATCTTTTTACTAGTAATACAAAATATCGCTTAGTCATAAATTTCACCGATCCCAAAGCAGATTTTGAAGAATTTAAAGGCTTCATTTACCGAAAACTTGGAACCATCCAAAATCTACCTACAAGTTTAGGTCGTGGATCAATTCCTGAAATCAATAGAATCCAAGAAATACCCGAAAGAGGCAAAACTCCCATCTTCTCTTCCATTCCAGATCTTAATTTTGGATTGAGAATTTCATCCAAATTTGATGAAAACGTCAGGATGTTTTCTAATCAATTTAATTACCAAGCTTGGCCTCCTTATCTTTCTAAGGTTTGCCACGATGATGCGTGTTTAGGAATAAGTCGTAAAAATTATCTTAGTCTCACTTTGGATTTCAATTATATAGGAAACGTGCCCGAAAATAAGTTCATTATCTTCTACGATAAGCTCCAAAGATGGTCCGCACTTTCAGAGAAATATGACATTCAGAATCCAGTTTTTCCAAAAATAAAGTGCCAATTTTAGTTTAGAGCTTTAAAAAATTAAAATTTCTTAAAAACAACACTTAATTTAATGTAATTTAGTCAGAATTATAAGCTAACTGGGATGGTAGAACATAAAAAAAGGGAGCCCCTGCTTGGCTCCCTTCTTTTCGGCATCATGCCTTTGAGAGTGACATCCTGTCACATCTTACTTTTATTATACCCAAACTTTTTTTTGTACAAAGAAAAATATCATGAGGAAAGTTTTTCCAAGCGAATCTGTTTAACAAACGAAAGAACTTCTCAACATTTCATCTCTCATAGGCTTACAATATTGAAGCAGAAGGATTCAACGTACTGAAACCTTATGATTACTGGAGTAAATCACATGAGTAGCCGATCCCCAAGATCAGGAAAAAAAATTTTCAAATCAACCTTCACTTTCTTCATTCCGGCGCCCCCACTCAGGAAAAATGGGTACAGGGAGATCGAATTTGATAAAATTATGCGAGGAATTTTTGAAACTGGGTATGAATTAGAGTCGCTCCAAACTCAAACGACACCCAACGGGATTTTTTTGATTGGTGTTTTAAAAACGAATCAGAAAAAGATTTACGAAATGGACTTAAAACAAGATTTACATGAAAGATTTAAACTCTCGCACACCCACTCTTCCCCGGATATTATTTTAGATGAGGAAGAAAATGTTTAAACTGGCCCTCTTACTTTTAATAAGTTCCTGCTCACTTTTCATCAGTAGAATTGAAACTCCTCTGGTTAAGATTTCAAAGGAGTCGTTGGATAAAGTCTCCCCCCCTACGTATTGTCCCATCGAGAAAGATGTTAAAGCACAAATTGTCGGTTCAGATGCTCATTCGGAGACTGTCTACCTTGATTCTATGAAGAGTAGTGGTAACCAGCTCGATTTTCTGGATCACTTTGCTTTATGGAATCTTCTTCAACTCTCCATAAGACCCGATCAATCATCGCCAACTTCAAGACTTCAAGTGCTCATGGAGATGAATGGTAAAAGTTATTATTTTGATTTTTTCTCCGAAGAACCCAAGAATCAATATCCCTTTTTATTTGGGCTTGAATGGATTTTAGAAAAATTTGGTAAAAAGAAATCCTTAGAATTCTATGCCTCATACATCAATAATCATTTTAAAAATAAACTCAAAATCAATAAAGAGTTCGAAGCATTTTTAGTCAAAAATCTTGCTAATCTTAAATCCAGCGAAGAACTTTCTCCTTATTATTTTAGAGGGGCTGATGTCTTAAAGGAGAATGAAACATCTCCCGATGTTGATCTTTTGAGTCTCATTCGACATTTTCGTCAAAATAAAAGTAAGCAAAAAATTCTTGTGAATACTTCCCTCGTTCCCTTTGAGACAGAAAAAGGCTCTCAAGGAAAGTGTAACTACGATTTTAATCTCTATGATAATTCAATTTTTCTCATCGATAAGGTTCTTCCCGTTGGTAATATCTATGGCCTCTCTATAGGGGAGTCTGCTTTTTTCTCCTCCTCGTCGCAAAAATTGTCGACCATTGAATCCCTCCATGGAACTTCCCTATTTCAGGGTGAATCCAAGGTTCGAAGTTCTGCGGTCTGTATGATTGAAAATGAGAACTCAAAAATTTGGGCCTTCTCAAACCAAAGTCGAGACCCAGGTCAGCATCTATTTCAATTAGTAAGGTATGGACTTGCAAGTAGTATGAAAACGTCTGAGGTTGATAAACTGATAAGACACTCAAGGCATTTATTCCTTTCTGATCCAACGAGACTTGTGATTGAATCCAAGAGAAGTTCTAAAGAACAAATTGAAAATCTTTTGAAATTTCCGCTTCCCATCTACAATGCTGATAAATTAGGAAATATATGGGCCTTTACTCAATTTAAAGAGGGTCATCGATTTATCATTGATGATCGAAATCCCGGAAATTTTTCATGTCAGTAATTCGAATCATCGGTCTTGCCTCCCAATCATCAAGAGAAATTTATTATTTGGATTATGATCTTGAAAAAAACTTACTGAGCTGGTTACGAGAAAAAGGAATCACCATTGCCTCATCTTGTGATGGGGAGGGTGTATGTAAAAAGTGTTCAATTCAAAATGATTGGCTAACTTGTAAGCTGACGCTCAAGACTTTTCTTGAGCGCCAGAAGGATGGAAAAATATTCGTGAGTTATCTCTAAAGTCTTTTGAAACCACCGCGACCAGTGATGAAGTAACTATCAACCTGATTGTTAGCATTCATAATTGAGCTCACCGTATACTCCATGAGGACAGTAACTCCAGCTATAGGATTCGTCTTAGTGCCTTGGTTTTGAATTCCACCAAGTTTCATCGTGGCGGTAAAATCAAATCCAAAAAGCGTTCTCACATTCTCGGGAACAATTTGTACAGAAGTAAGGTAAGACCCCTTTCCATCATATGATCCATTATATGAATAGATGATACTGTAGCGGTATGAAACGACTGTTATTCCATAGAGATTTTCATAATCAATCTGGTACGTTCTTTTCACTGGGGCACTCCACCCTTCAGTATCAAGCATATCGACAGCAGCACCGTTAACTCTTGGAATAACACTTATCGGAGAATAAACGGTAGTATTTGTTGGCTTCCCCTTAATCACTAAGCGATAAACGTCTTCACCTAAAGCGACTAAATCACGAGCAACAGCAATGACCTTACCCGCTTGTTCCGTTCTACTTGGTTGACCATCTTGTGGTAGGGCCAGAGAGACAAGTGACCTTTCTTGAAGGAGCTTCACCTGACTTTGACCTAAAACAACACTTTCAACTTCAGAAACTTTCATTTTAGAAATCGTGTAGTGGTCTTGATCTGTATCCGCTTGTACTGCTCCTACTCCTAGGAATAAAGAAACGAATAAAATCTTTTTCAGATTCAAACCCATGCATCCCCCTTTGGTTTTGAATGATCCCTAAAAACCATACTCCGACCTACAAAGTCAAATTGCTGACGCTAGAGACCCTGTAAAATCTTCATGTCGCATGTAGTCATTGCTACACTCTGTTGAAAATTGGATGTTTTTTTACTTGTCAATAATCGAAACCGTTCAGTACTATAGCCCGGCTTAACATAAGTATTGCTTATAATTGAATTAACGAAACCTTATATAAGGACGCTTCATGAGATTCTCTTTTTTGGCCTTAAGTTTATTGACCTCACTTTCTGCGAAGGCATTCACGATTGGGGCCTATAACATCAGAAACTTTGATTATGATGAGCGCTATAGAATAAGAACTAACAAAGTTGAGCTTTCATCCATCCTTAACAATCTTCAAGTGGATGTTTTAAGTGTTGAAGAAATAAATAATACAGCTGAATGGGACAAATTTGTTCAGTCAAAAATGCCTGGATATGACACTGAAGTTTCTCGATGCGGTGGTGCCCATGGGCAACGACTTGGCTTTCTTTATAATAAGAACACAGTTGAACTCTTGAGTTTTAATGAAGACCTAAGCATCAGTGAACCAGGGACCCAGGGGTCTTGCGATGCTGGATCACGGCCATTAGCGATTGGGTTGTTTCGCATTAAGGCGACTGGCCAGAAGTTTTACGGCATGACAGCTCACCTCAAATCGGGTTCACAAGGTGAATCAATTGAAAAAAGAACAAAGCAATTTGAAATTATAAAAAAGATGGTTAAAGATCTTAAATCCAAAACAGGAATTCAAGATTTCTTCATCGCTGGTGACTTGAACACCACTGAGTATCTTTCTAAAGGCCATGATTACAAGATTTTAACTAAAATGGTGTCAGAGCTTGGAATGACTGACTTATCTTCAAATCTTAAGTGTACTGCCTATTACTGGGGTGGAACTGATGATGGAATTGAAACTCCTTCCCTTTTAGATCACGTTATTGTCTCTCAAGGGTTATTAAAACTTAAAAGTAGAAATAGTGTTCAGGCGATGGCGACTGGCCACTGCCAGAAAGCAAACTGTCGCGAAGTTCCAATTAGAGAACTTGGCACAAGTTACGCCTCCGTTTCTGATCATTGTCCTGTCACAGCTACAATTCAATAATTTAAAAAGGTCCCGCAAGGGACCTTTTCTTTTTAAGACAGTCTCTATTAAAATACTCTTGAGGTTTAATTATGAAATATCTAAGTATTGATCTAGAGGCGACAGGGCTTGCTGAAAATTGTCAGATTATTGAATTCGCCATGATTCCTTTTGATACTCAGCTTAAACGCCTTGAGGAACCACTTGCTAGATCAGTGTATATTCATTGCCCATCATTCGAAGATCTTCGTGATTCTCTTGACCCATGGGTTAGAGAGCATAACGAAAAGATCATTAGAAAGGCCCATGCTGAAGGTCTCATGATGAGCGAATTTAAAGACTATCTCAAAAAGTATCTTGAATCACCTGAAGTCCGTTCTTATTTTGGAAATCAAAAAATTGTGCTTTTTGGAAAATCTATGACCGCAATTGATCTTCCTTTTTTAAATCGAGATCTCGGATGGGATTTTATGAGAAAGTACTTCCATCATAGAAATCTCGACTTATCTGGAATCGGATACTCTCTCATTGATTTAGGATTACTTCCGATGGGAATGGATTCAGGCTCAAATTTAATGAATTTCCTTAACATGGGAGAGGTTGCTCACACCGCTCTTGAAGATGCCAAGAATACTGCCATTATGTATTTAAAGTTATTGGATAAATTTGAGGCCAAAAAAAGTTAACTACTTTCTTTTTGACTTCGATAGATACTGAGCTGGATTTCTGACTTTATTTTTAACTCGGATTTCAAAATGTAAGTGGGGACCTGTTGATCTGCCAGTGTTTCCTACTTCAGCAATAAGCTCACCCTTTTTGACCTTATCCCCTTTATCCACTTTATTTGATTTATTGTGAGCGTATACAGTGAAAATATCATCACCGTGAGCAATCACAATCATATTGCCGTAGCCACGAATCCCATTGTCTGAATAGATGACGACTCCTTCGTCCACTGAGATAACAGGAGTCCCTTTTGGCGCAGGAATATCAATCCCATCATGGTGCTTTCGTCCACGGGGTCCAAAGTTTGAAGAAACTTTATAAAAATGAGGAACAGGCCACAAAAATCTTCCTCGACCAAGGTCGCTATAGTCCTCAATCACATACGTATCTCTTAAAAAATAAGCTATACCAACTTTTGACGGGATGAAGATCCACTCTCCACCTTCAAAAGATTTATCAGGATTGTGGGCCTTAATTTCATCTAAAGAGACACCATGTTTCTTAGCGACTTTCTTAACTTGAGCTGGAGATTCAATATAAACGTACTTACCACTCTTCATAGAAGAGCACGCCGAGAGAAGAAAGATCATTAGAAAACTAGCGAAAAAATTTAGCATTTAAAAACTCAATACATTTTAAAAGAGCAGAGTAATCTCTATCACTTCCGCTAATAAGTGGATGGGGCGTAATTGAAATAAACCCATCACTAATAGCTTGGCAGTCAGATTGCGGATTGTCATTAAATCCTTGATAATGGCCAGCAATCCAAAAGTATTCCCTGTTTCTAGCGTCTATTCTAGCATGAATTTCCTCAGAATAATGACGGAATCCAATTTCAGTCATTTTGCAGCCCTTAACATCCTTCATGGCCAAATTGGGAACGTTAATATTGATGAGCCCAAGTGCTGGGCAGGCCTTATGAAGACCACTCTCAAGGCACCAATTAATGAAAGTGGCAGCCGTTTGATACCTATGCTCTTCATTTACGGCATGAAAAGATAAACTCACAGCAATGGAAGGAATATGATGAAAAGCAGCTTCTCTCGCCGCTGCAATGGTTCCGGAATAATATAAATCCTGACCTAGATTAGCACCTCGATTGATCCCAGAGACGACGACATCGGGGCGGCTATTCTTTAGTAAATGCCCCACTCCCATCAAAACGCAATCTCCAGGAAATCCGGAACAGCTGTAAATATTTGGTTCTAATTTTTCAAGCCGAAGAGGTTTATCGAGACTAATACTGTGCCCCGTCGTCGAGCGCTCTTCCGATGGAGCAATAATGGTGGTTTCATAATTTGGGGCGAGCTCTTGGTAGAGACTTCTTATTCCAGGGGCCATGACTCCATCATCGTTTGAAAGTAAGACTTTCATGAAAAAACGCTCCAAATCTTAAGTTGATTCAACTTTTTATAATCTACCATTCTGTAGCCAGACTCCAATTCACGAGAGAGATCAATACTCAGTTTTAAATTTTGATCAAACTCTAATCCCAAAGATTGTTCTACAGAACTCGCGTGGAGAAAAACATCGAGCCCTCTGGCATCAATCATTCTCCATACATCCGATTCCAGATTATAAAAATCTTGAAAGCCCAGTGGAAGAAAAACGCCTTTCAATTGTGGGAGTTGTAAAATATCTCTCCAGTTCGAAACAGGATGAAACATCCAATAAAAATCATCCAACTGACTGAGCTCGTTTAATTGAAAATGATCTCTAATGATGGTTGTTAGATTCTGAGGGTTATAATTTAAAAGATTTTTATAGGAACGGATCGTATTTGAATTCTCTTTTGAGAAAACGAGAAAAAAATGTTCCGTCGTGGCGAGACTCAAAATATTTTTCGCCTCAGAAAAAGTCATTAAATTTGGACTTTCAGGTCTCAGATCAAAAGAAAAATCCTTAATACCTAGATTTTTAAGATGCAAAAATGTTTTCTTATCGTAAATGCCCTGAAGCAAGAGATTTTTCATTCTCAAATAATACTACGAACGGCCTCCATAAACTGAGTTCGGTAAGTTGTTCCTATTGATTCTGGATGGAATTGGTAGGTTATTACGTTTTCTGATCTTGTGATGAGGATTTCATCATCTTGAATAAAGTTTTTAAAGTATGGATTTCTCGTTGATGCCTGACTTAATACCGCTAGTGAATTATATCTTTGAACATAAACTTCACCAGAAATTCTAAGCCACTCCCGCCATTCAAATGGAAGATTCAATTTAATCTTCTGCCCATGAAGAGGAAGTTTTGATCTTACCACTTCTTCATTTTGGAGAAGCCAAAAAATTTGGTGACCTAAGCACACACCAAAAAATGGTCTTTTATCAGATAACCAAGATCTAATGAGTGGAAAAATAGATTGATAATCTGATGGGTGCCCAGGGCCAGGACCCAAAACAAGAATGCCCTCAGTAGGATTCGATTCAAAGTCTTTCCAGTTTTTGACCTCAACATCAAGCCCGGTAAGTAATAATTCTTGAACAAGGTTGTAAGTAAAGCTGTCTTCAAAATCGATGAGCGTTGCTTTCATCATAATCTTTTCATACCAAAGTAATCATTTCGATAGCGTTCAAAATTATCATCACCAAAATTAAAAAGTATATTGAATGAGTAACGAGAATCAACGATAGATTTTCGATATTTTAAATTGAAGATCCAACAATTATTATGTGGCATAAGATCTATTGAATAAATGGTTCGAATATCTTTTTTGGCAGTCAAATCCATATCCTTAATCATCGCGACACCCAATGTGTCAGTTGGTCTCACCTGGCCACCAACTGAGAGTGATTTTAAATTTGAAGAAGAAAAAGAGTTGTAGTTGTAATTTGAAAAAAGATTTATGTATTCAAAACGTCTCGTAAAATTAAGATTAAAAATATTTTGATTGTCGTAATGGAAATAAAACTCCTGCATGCCAATGAACCATTTATTTCCACTATATCCAGCATCAATCATGAGACGTGTGAGTCTTTGTCTCAAATCTTCAAATTCTTGATTATTTAAAAGATAGCCTTGTGAAATATTGAGCCACGAAATTTTTGAATAAGTAAAATTATCTCTTAAGTATTTATCATCCTCGAGGAAACTAAAGCTTTTGGGAGTTTTTCTGATGATCGTATTATTCCATTGAAGCTCAACAGTATTTTCAGGAGGAACGACGGTTCTCGTTGAGTTCGCACCGAAAAGATATTCCTCAGACCTAAGTGCATCCTCATAATCAAATTGCCCCGCTTGCTCTGATCGGATTTGATTAATAAATCTTTTATTCCCATACACATTTTGAGACGAGATAAAATGATGAATAAATTTAAATTCCTGAGAGTGACGATAACTATTTCTTACTTGAATGATGTTATCTTTTGAAAGTTCTGACTCAAATTCTGGAATCTGACCCACGAGGCGATTCCTTTTCACTTCTTTTTGAAGAGGAGCAAGTCCTTGCTCTTTTGATTCTCGAAGACGCTTTAGATCTTCCTTGGAAATAAGTCTTAGGGGAATTTTCTCCTCAAACGCGAGACCGAAGATTCGGTCCATCGTAAAACTCGCCTCCGTTTTAATGAGACCTGTGTTTTTACCCGCCATCGGCTCATTGGAATTAACAAAATCGTAAGTCTGTTGATCGAGAATATAGCGGGACTTAAAGCTCACAGGGCCCCAAGTGAGAAGATGCCACATAAGGTAAGGCTGAGTTGAAATTCTTTGGGCATTTCTTAAATATTGAGATTCATCTTCTTTGACCTGTCTGAATCTTGTAAAAGAGGCATCAGCACCAATTGCCACGTGTTGAAAAAAAGGAATATCAGATTGAATAATCGAATACGGTACCGTGCTCAAATTTACTCTTGGCATCACCTGAACATAGGAACGATCAAACTCTGTGGAGTCGGAAAATAATTGATTTCGTAAATAATTGGCTTCCGTATTGATTGAAAATAAATCCTGACGCCAATTCACAATCCCTTGTAACCCAAAATCTGAACTAGTGATTCTTGGATCCGTATATTGAGGATAATCCCGAATAAAATCGAGGTCTCTCGTTCCTGTAAACCTAAAATGCGAATTAAGATTTGGTGACCAAAATTGATGAGACTCTACGTCAGCAAAATATCGGAAAAATTGCTCCCCAGATGGACCCACATTACTCTTACCCGGCCAGTAAATCGTGTCGTTCACTAATCGAGAATTAAGCTCAAGCCAACTCATCTCAGAGAATCTCTGACGGTATTGAACGTCACCGCCGTAACCTCTTTTCGCCCAGAAAGTGGGACTTAAAGTTGCATCTTTGTGATCATTAATCGCCCAGAAAAAAGGTTGTTCAAAAGATAATCCTTCCCCTGTTCTTTGAGAGATTCGAGGTATAAGTAAACCCGATTCTCTCTTAGCAAGAATAGGCAAAACGATGTAGGGAATGTAGATGATATCGACTCCCTTCACTTTGAAGAGACCATGCTTTATCTGAACGTATTTTCCAACATTAAGACGGATGTAATTTCCATAGATCGCCCACGACTCTCTACAATCTTTACAGGTCGTAAATTCTGATTCTTTAGCAATATATTCATTTTCATTAATTCGTACGAGCTCCCGAGCAACCAAATTAAAATCTGAAGTAAGAATTCTCGCATTCTTAATATGGGCCGTACCTGTCGCAATATTGTAATCAACGTGAGACCCATAAAGAGTCATATCTTTCGTGATAAATCGAACGTTCCCTTCAATTTTTACCGTCATAGTTTCTTGATCGAGAGAGGCGAGTTCTCCGTAAACGGTATCTTTTTGACTGATGATGACGACGTTTCCAACCGCTTCAAAATAACGACCGTTATTTTTTCTATAGGCCTTATCTGAATAAACTGAAATCTTATCACCTAAAGTGAGTTGAGCATCATTAGAGGCATGAGAGTGATTTAAAATACCCCAGAAAATAATAAGAACCAGTAACCAGCACTCGCTGATTTTTGTTCTGTCCATGAACATAGCTTTCAATGTCTTTAACAAAATCTAACCCTTCATCTCGCGAAAACTTTTCAATTTCAGTTGGGGCAGCGGCCTTCGGATGATCAAAGACTGTCACGATAACTTTACCCAACTTTGCTCTTTTGAGCATTTTCATCATGACTTTTAAATCAACTGGATCTCTCTTTGAAAAAGAGACAATCACAGCATCAAATTCTGGTCTCGTAAAATTATAGGTCTCCGAATGTAAAAATTGAATAAGTTTTCTCATCCCATCGACATTGTGGGAGCCGTAAAAAAACCATTCATTTTGCCCTTTAATGACCTCTCCTCTATTTTCTAGTTCAGAATCAATCTTAAAGTCATTT
>CAMAYW010000044.1 GCA_945862475.1 Bacteriovorax stolpii | reverse complement strand
CCGCCCATGATGAGACCCTTTTTATTATCATTCATCAAACCTACGAACTTTGGTTTAAACAAATCATTCACGAAATTGATTCAGTTCGTAAAATCATGCAAAAAGATTTTATTCCCTCAACGGATCTGTCGGTTATTCAATCTAGAATTGAACGTGTCACAACGATTCAACAAATTCTTATTAACCAGATTGAGGTCATGGAAACCATGACAACTCTCGATTTTATGGAATTCAGGGATTACTTGGTGCCGGCCTCTGGATTTCAAAGTCTTCAATTTAGACTCATTGAGGCAACTCTTGGAATAAAGCCTCACCACCGGATGGAAATTGAAAAACAATTCTTTACCTCTCGTTTAAAGCCAGAAGATAAAAAAATTCTTGAGGAAGCTGAAAGTAAGATTAGTATTTTAGAGCTCCTTGAGGGATGGCTTGAAAGAATGCCTTTTAGTCATTTTGATGGATTCGATTTTTGGGGAGAATACTCTAGGGCCGTGGATAAAATGCTTTCACAGGACAGAGAAATCGTTTCAAAGAATCCTGTCCTCGATGAAAAAACGAGAGCGATAGAATTAAAAAATTTAGATCTCACTGAGGGCACATTCAATACCCTTTTAGATGCTAAACTTTTCAGTGAATGGAAAAATGCTGGAAAAGTTCGAATCTCACAAAAAGCGATGCTATCAGCAGTGTTTATTTATCTCTATCGAGATTATCCGGCCCTTCAAATGCCCTTTCGCATTTTAAATTCCCTCGTCGAAGTGGATGAAAACTTCACCACATGGAGATACCGTCATGCCATCATGGTTCAAAGAATTCTTGGAACCAAAATCGGAACAGGTGGATCCTCTGGCCATGATTATCTAAAATCAACAACTGAAAGAAACCGCGCCTTCGTTGATTTTTTTAATTTAGCAACTTTTCTCATCCCTCGCGCGATGACTCCTGAATTACCAGAAACTATTAAAGACCAATTGGATATCGTCTATGACTCATTCAGATCATAAGAAATACTATTCGTCGTTTCTCAAAGGCCATGAAGGTCTGCTTCACTTTGCGGCCCACTCCCATCATTTTTGGCCTGATGTCACTCGAAAGGCCCATCTCGATTATTGGGATGATTGTGCTCTTTTGAGTGATCAAAAGTGGGAAAAAATTTTTGGAACCGTTATTCCTAAGGCCCAGGAGCATATCGCTCATCTTTTAGGATTAAAGGACTCTAATCAAATTGTCTTTGCCCCAAATACGCATGAATTATTGTCACGAATTCTATCCCTTTTCGTTGGAAAATCTGAGCTAAAAATCCTTACAACATCCAGTGAATTTCACTCATGGAGAAGACAAATTCAAAGACTTCAGGAGCTCCCTGGAGTTCAGGTAGAAAGTTTTTCTACAACTGATTTTTTAAATAATAGAAGAAGCCTCATTGAAGGACTAAAAAAATCTCTCACTAAAAAGCCTGATCTTTTTTTTATCAGCCAGGTTTTTTTTGATTCTGGACTAGCACTCACAGATGCTGAACTTAGTGAACTACAAGAGGCCACAGATAAAAACACCATCATGATAGTGGATGGTTACCACGGCTTTGGAGCGATCCCAACGAATCTTTCAAAACTTGAAGGTAAAATCTTTTATTTGGGAGGAGGCTATAAGTACGCTCAGGCCGGAGAGGGTGTCGGTTTTATGGTTGTCCCCAAAGGAGATTGGCGGCCGGTCTACACTGGCTGGTTTGCTGAATATGGTAAATTGTCTCACCCCAGTGGAAAAGAGGTGGGCTACACTCAAGATGGTATGGCCTTCTTTGGTGCCACACAAGACCCGTCGGGGCTCTATCGGTTTAATGCCACCTGGGACCTTTTTAAGGAAGATGGTTTAACACTCAATAAAATCCATGAATACGTTATAAGTCTTCAAAAATACTTTATAGAAAACCTTCCAAAGACTTTTTTAGAGCGATTTTCATTGAATCCACTCTTCACCTCAGAACTCAGCTGGCACGGTCATTTTTTAACCTTTGAAGCCGAATCCCTTACCGCAGCAAATGAGGCCTACGAGTCGCTTAAAGGGCTTAAAATCATTATTGATCTAAGAGGCAAGAGACTAAGGTTTGGTTTTGGGCTTTATCAATCTCAAGCTGATATTCAAGAGATGATCAAAAGAATAAACACTTTTTAATCCCACTGCCACAAAATATCCTCGATAAATTTCAGTGAAAGTCTTTAAGCTTTTAAAACTTTATGCCGATACTCCGGTTAGGAACAATAAGTTTGGTTGATAAACGAGGAAAGCTTATGGGAGTAAAACTTAGCTCAGTGGTAATGGTTCTGATCATGTTTTTCATCGCAAAAATTTCTTTTGAAACAGCGATGGCAGAAAAGAATCCGGATAGACTTAGTGAAAGATCTCCGGCTTCAATTGATCAAAGCTACAACGACCACATGAATAATCGCTAAGACGATACTATTAATTCTCTGGCCCACGCCTTAAACTTCTCGCCGCGATCGACGTAATTCTTAAATTGATCAAAAGATGGAAACGCAGGTGAGAAAACTAAGTTTCCTACCTTCCCCTTCACTGCCTTAAAAACATTTTTTAAATCATAAGATCTTTCAACATCGAAATCGTCTTTTAATTCTTCAAAGAGCCTCTCAGTCACATCTCCAATCGTATAAATTCTAGTAATCTTCCCTTTAAAGGGTAGAAGATCCGGAAGAAGCTTATCCGATTCATTTCGAAGCTTCCCACCTAAAATTAAATAAAGAGGCTCCTTTGCGTCTTTAAACGCCTTGATCGCAGTCGTCGTGGCAAGCCCATTGGTTGATTTAGCATCGTTATAAATCAATAATCCGTCTTTCTCTAAAACAAACTCAAGGCGATGGGAGACACCTGCGAAAGTTTCAATAAACTTCTGAAAGAAAACATCTAGATGATCGATTTTAAGGAGTCTTAAAACCTCATATGCTGCGAAAAAATTCGCCTCGTTATGCTCCCCCTTAACTCTTGCTTTTGAAAAATTAAACTTAGATAAAAATTCTACCGGCAAATTCCCTTTGGTAAAAAATAACTTATGAGCAGGGTGATCTTTAATATCATCAAGGTAAGGATTCTCAGTACCTAAAATAAGATTGTCTTGAGAATTCATATTAAGAAGCATTCTAAATTTTGCTCTCGCGTAGTCATGAACATCATCATAGCGCTCAGAGTGGTTGGGAAATATATTGAGAATAAGTCCAATGGCTGGATGAAACTCTTTAATCGTTTCTAATTGAAAACTAGAAACCTCAATAACAGCATAGTCCACTTCTTCTTCAGAGATTGCTAAGTCACAGTAAGGAACACCAATGTTTCCTCCACAAAAAACTCTCTTACCAAGAAGTTTAAGTGCTTCCGCGATCATTGTTGTTGTAGTCGTTTTTCCGTTTGTTCCAGTAATTGCAATGACTGGAATATTCTTTGTGTAACGATAAGCGTATTCAATCTCAGAAATAATCGGCACACCTTTTTCAACAGCTTTTATGAGCGCTGGATGAGTCGTGGGGATTCCTGGGGAAATAACAATTTCATCCATTTTAGAAAAGTGGCCAACAAAATCATCTTCTGAAAAACAAGCACAAGTCCCACAGACGTCAGATAATCCCTCAGACTCCCACCAAGATTTAGGATCTCCCTTATTAACTGCATAAAAATCTTGTTTATATTTTTTAGCGAGCTTCAGGGCAGACTTACCGGATTTTCCCATTCCAAATATAGCGACTTTATTTATCTTGTTCATAAGCTATGATACCTTTCAGATGATGGATCATCGTGAGCGTTTTCTTCAAATTAAAGATTTCCTAAAACCATATCAAAGAATATGGCAAAACGAAATCATGCTCATGTATCCTCGCCCCTTGGAGGACTATTCTTTAGAGTGGATAGAAGAACTTAGACAATATCAGGATAAAAAAGACGTCATAAAACTTGAGAAAAAAGAAGTGAATGGTTTCGTGAAAAGTCCTGAACTAATCTCTTTTTACCAGGAGATCGCCCGTTTAACGCAGCTTCCAGAGGCTCCCAACTATCCAGCAATGCCAGAGGACCGTTTTACCTGGTTATTTATCATCCCAAAAAAGCAACATGAGATAAAAAAGCTCTCCCCCCACATCCATCATCTTTATCAAAAAAAGAAAATTCATGATGTCATCGATATTGGTGGAGGAATTGGACTTCTTGCCCAGACCCTTAGTAATTACTTTCAACTTAATGTGACTTCTATCGATATGAATTCCGATTTTCAAAAAACTGGAATGGAAAGGAATATAAAAAACGCCAAGGATCAGACAAATAGAGTTAAATACAAAAATCTCAAAGTTTCTTCTGATTCAGAATTTTCTCAACTTTTAAAAAACAATGTCATGCCAGTGGGTCTTCATACCTGTGGGAAACTGGCCCTAGACCTCATTCGAGTGAGTTCGATTGAAAGAGTACCGGTCCTAATTAACTTTGGCTGCTGCTACCATACGCTTGATCAATCAACCGAACTTCAAAACATTTCTGAATTCGCTCAAAAAAATGATCCCTTGTGGATGAATAAATTCGCACTCACTCTCTCTTGTCGGGCCCACAGGAAGATGGATGAAAAGGATTATGATTTAAAACTAAAAGTGAAGTTTTTTAGATATGCCATACACGTTCTTCTTTTTGATCAATATGATCTTAAAGAATTAGTTACCTTAGGGAATTCATCTCCTAAACTTTATGATGAATCATTTGGAGTCTATGTGCTTGAACAGTTAAAAAGAATTGGCATGACTCCGAAACACACGATTGAAGAATTAAATGCATTCTTTGAAAATCCTGATCTACAAATTCTCATTGAACGCATGCTTGCCGCGGGTCTTATCAGAAATGCTCTCGGAAGAGTTATGGAGCTTTATTTGTTATTAGATCGAGCAATATTTCTTGAAGAACAAGGTTATAAAGTAGACGTACAAGAATTCTTCGACGAAGAACTCTCTCCAAGAAATATAGGAATCACTGCTGAATTAGTTTAGATGGAAAACTTCTCTCATCTCTTGATTCAAGAGACTCATCTTGTGATCAATGTCCGGATGATTTCGATCATTTGGATCTAAAAGATAGTTCTCTGGTCCCATGGCCTTCACCATAAGTTTAGTTTGCCAAATGTTATCATGAGCGATGTTGATATCCTGTCTGAATTGATAGAGGTCTAGTGTTTCTTTCTTAATAAAATCCTGAATGGAATTAAAGTAGTGGTCGTTATAAATCTTTTTCCCATTCGCAAGTCGAGTGTAACCTCGAACAACGTAATCGATATAAACGACGTCACATTCAAATACTTCAAACATGTAATTGAGTGCTTTTAGAGGAATAATTTCTCCACAAGTCGCGACATCAAGGTCTAAGCGAAATGTACAAATCCCTTCCGGATCAGATGCATCTGGGTATGTATGAGTCGTGATGTGAGATTTATCAAGGTGCATACTAACGGCAGCTTTCCCTTGAGAACCGACTTCCCAATTTCCCCCGCCCTTAAGGTCAGACATGAGAGTCATGGTGGAAGCACCTACTGGCTCGTAATCTTGAACTGTTTCAGAGAGAATATTGGCCTCAATAATTTCACACACGTTTCGAGCAATTTGACCGATATTTTTTGCACAGTATTTACTGTGGATATAATTAATATATTCCTGTTTCTGACTCTCGTTCATCGCGATACAAAAGTCATAAAAATTAAACGACAAAATTTTTGTTAAATTATTAAACCCAGAAAGTTTAATAGTTTCCTGCATTTTGCTCATTTGAATGTCCCTTGCGAAAAATTTAGACGAAGTTATAAGGAATTCGAGGGGATATGACAATAAAAAAAGGGCCCAATGCGACAAACACTGGGCCCTTAAATAGACGAAATTAGATTAAATTGAGACTTTTTACAGCATCTCTTTCACCACGAAGCTCATCTAGAGTGAGTTTGAATTTCTCTAGACCAAATTCGTTGTGTTTAATGCCTTCAATAACTTTGACTTTTCCGCCCTCAGTTCGACAAGGGAAAGAGAAAATTAGACCCTTATCTACGCCATACTCACCATTAGAAGCTAAACACATTGAATACGACTCTCCCGCAGGAGTTTCAGTAACGATATTACGAATCCCATCGATAGCAGCATTGGCGGCTGAAGCCGCTGAAGAAAGTCCACGGGCCTTAATGATCGCAGCACCACGCTGCTGAACCGTCTTGATGAAATCACCTTTAAGCCACTCGTGGTCAGTAATCACATCTGTGACCGATTTACCGTTAATTGTAGCATTGAAAAAATCTGGATACTGAGTCGCAGAGTGGTTACCCCAGATGGTTAAGTTTTTAACTGAGGTCACATCAGCTTGTGCTTTAATCGCAAGCTGAGCTTTGGCACGATTTTCATCCAAAGCTGTCATCGCAAAAAATCTATCAGAAGGAATCCCCTTCGCATTATTCATCGCGATCAAGGCATTTGTATTACATGGGTTACCAACAACAAAAATTCTCACATCTGATGCAGCTGATTGCTCAACAGCTTTTGCCTGGGCCGTAAAGATACCACCATTAATTTTAAGAAGGTCAGATCTCTCCATTCCTTCTTTACGAGGAACCGAGCCAACACAAACAACCCAGTTAGCATCTTTGAAGGCTGTATTTAAATCAGAAGTCAGAACAATGTTCTTAAGAAGTGGAAAAGCACAATCTTCTAGCTCCATCGCAACACCTTTAAGTGCAGGAAGAGCTTGCTCAAGCTCTAAAAGTTGTAACTCAACCTCTGTTTCCATTCCAAGCATTTGCCCGGAAGCAATTCTAAAGAGTAATGCATATCCAATCTGCCCAGCTGCACCGGTAACTGCAACTTTAACGCGTTTTTTAGCCACAAAAACCTCCACTTATCGTGAATATAAATAATAGAATAATTATAAGAGAAACTCCGATCTTTCTCACCTTTTATTCGTCTCGCCTAGACAAATTCTTTATGTGAAGCATAGTATTAAGACTAAAGAAGTTTTAAAAAGAGGTTCAATTGGACTCCCAAAATAGATCAAATAACCCTGGTGGTAGCGGCCAAGGTGGCGGCGGTCAAAGAAGACGCAGATTCAGAGGTCCTAACAATAGAGGTCCTCATCAAGGCCAATCTCAAGATAATCAATCTCGAAACAACTCTGAAAACCGAAATCGCTCTTTTCAGGGGGGTCACCGCAGTAGAAGCCGCGGTGGAAGAGTTTTAACGTCTAATCAAGTACTCGTTAAGTATGACAATCTCTTAGAACAGCACTTAATTACTCGGAAAAAATATTATGAATACTTTAACAGAGTGGATGATAGGCAACTTTATAAGTTAGAGAAAAACTTCTACGACAGTATCGAGCATCTACGACGGTTCGAGGACAGTCTTGAGCCGTGGCAACGAGAGGCCCTAGAGAAGCGCAAGACAGAACGCTACAGGCTAGATCTAACCTACTCAAATAATCGTGGCTGGAATCCTGAGGAAATCGCCAAAGCTGATTATCAGCCAGATGAAAATGAGGACCCACATTTTAAAGAATCTCAAAAAGAAGCATTTGAAGAATATAAAAATGATACTGAAGAATCTGTTGGAAGTTACGAAGACTATCTCAAAATAAAAGGTCAGGCATAGCCTGACCTTTTTCTAATTAGAATTTTACTTTAAATTAAATTCCGTCTGTCCCTGTAGCACCATACTGAGGCGCCATAGTCGTTGCTGGAGTGACATCAGCAGTTTTATCTTTCTTTGAAGGCTTAATGTTATAAAGATAATTGTTAAGCGTTTCTTCCTGATCTTTAAGGATGGCCGCTTTTAAATCCTCTGAAGGTATATCCAAAACTTCAGATACCTTACGGAGCATCTTTAAAGGGATGTTACAAAGAGCACGTTCTACGTTTGAGATGAACTGGCCATTCTTGTAACCAAGTAAATGAGAAAGTTCAGACTGAGAATAACCTTTTGGATGATTCATTCTTTTGGTACGAATAAGCTGAGCAATGTTCTTAAAGCAACGCATGTGTTCTCCGTCTAGGTTGTGGCGAGATTCAAAATAATATTCATTTTTTAAAGAATGTCATTCACCATTCCAAAAAAAATTATTATCTATCTTATCGGACCATTTGATTTGAATCTAACTAGGAAAATTTTTTATGAAGCTTATTTCGTGGAACGTCAACGGCATACGCTCTGTGTATAAGAAGGGATTTGTTGAATGGTTCAGACGGGAATCACCAGATATCCTATGCCTACAAGAGATTAAAGCAGATTTTGAACAATTTCCTCTAGAACTACGAAATTTTGACGACTATGCGATTTCGTATAGTTCGGCAGAAAAAAAAGGTTACTCAGGTGTTGCTACATTTTCTCGAGAGAAAATTCTTGACACTAAAAAATTTGAAAAAAAATCTTTTGATCAAGAAGGAAGAGTCCTTATTCATGAGTTGAAAGATTTTTTTCTCCTTAATTGTTATTTCCCTAATGGTCAGCGCGATCACAAAAGAGTTCCTTTCAAATTAGCATTTTGTGACGACATTTTAGAAACAATAGATAAGTTAAGAAAAAAAAAGCCGGTCATTATCACAGGAGATTTTAATACAGCTCATACTGAAATTGATCTTGCGAATCCCAAAAGTAATAAAGACACAACTGGATTTCTTCCTATTGAGAGAGCTTGGATTAATAAATTAATCGCTCATGACTACATCGATATCTATCGACACCTTCACCCCAGTAAAACTGCCGCTTACACTTGGTGGAGTAACAGACCAGGAGTGAGAGCGAGAAATATCGGCTGGAGAATTGACTATTTTTTTATTAGTCCGGAACTTCTCCCTCGAGTGAAAAGTGCCAAGATACTACCTGAGATCATGGGATCAGATCATTGTCCCGTTGTCCTCGAATTGTTCGATTCCTAAGCCTCAAAGACTTTTCCATTGATGTAGGTCGAGGTGACGCATTCGCCATATTTCTCTCTCTTCTCTTTGAGAGGTAGAATAATAGAACTTAGTAATGACTCAGGATCTTTTGGAGCTTGATCAAGGTGAAAAGGAATAACAATGAAACTTCCTTCCTTCCCTTTATTAAGATTTCCCGCATGTTTGTGTATTCCCATAATTTCGGCACCCGCTAAGGTCGATCTATAGAGTGATTTTACAAACGTTGCCCCTTTTACACCTTTCTTTTTATTTTGCTCAACAAAACTTCTCATCACATCGAGCATTGAAAGAAAAGGACCTCCACCAATGTCAGATCCCAAGGCCCAACGAACCTTTGCCTTCTCAACTTTTTTGAAATCAAAAAGTCCTGACCCTAACCCGAGTTCCGAGATGGGCGCATTAGAAGTTGGACAATGAACGATTGTTGTTTTTGTTTGGCTTAAAACGCCTAATTCTTTTGTAGATAAATGAATCCCATGTCCCATGAGAGAACGCTTTCCTAGCATCCCCGTTTTTTCATAAATCTCTGTATAATTTTTGACTTTTTCAAAGCCTGGAATTTTTTTATAAATTGAGAGAACAAATTCAATCTCCTGAGGGGTCTCTGAAAGGTGGGTTTGTTTAAAGCACCCAGCTTTGTCCGCCATACGACTTCCCTCTTTCATAACTCTTGGAGTCGTTGTAATAGCAAAGCGCGGTGTAAAACAGTGCTTTTTGCCATGCTTTTGAATTAATTTTTTTGTTAATTTTAAAGATTCATCTTCAGCTTGAGTCAGCTCTTCTGGTGAGTACATATTCATCAGAACATTCCCAATAACGAAATGACCTTTTGCCATTTTAATGGCAGAATCAACTGCGTGCTGATGGATTGAACTATAACAAGCACCGCCAATCGTTCCATGCAGAGTTAATTTCTTGAAGAAAAATTTAGCCTTCTCTTCGGCAAATTTCTTGTCACTAAATTTCATCTCAGTTGGAAACGTGTATTTTTGTAGCCATTCCAGGAGTGAGTCCTTTGGCATCTCCCTGACATCATCTTGAACCCAGTGAAAATGCATATCGAAAAAACCCGGCATGATCACGGCAGAACCAAAATCTTTCATGTTTTTTTTAGTGATCAATTTACCGTATTTTTTAACTCCCCTCTCCAATGGAAGAATATCCTTTATCTTAGAGGATTTTCCTTGTGTCTCAACCACAAGTAATCCGTTGGGATAGTAGTCACATTTCGTATCACTTTGAGGATTTAGGATTGTTCCAACAAAAAAGTTTAATTTTTGCGTCGCCATAGGGAGTCCTTTTATCTTGTCCGCTCACAAGCTTTAGAGTTAACCTAGATTTCTATGAAGAACACTAATTTACAACAGCTTTTAATTTTTGTCTTTCTTCTTTTACCTCTAAGCGTTTTCGGAAAAACAATCAAGATATCTGAAATTGGACTATTGTCTGTCAATTCCGCAATTACTCCTGCGACCTATGATTATTTAAAGCAGAATTTTGAAAATCTACCTCCATCTTCTTTAATCGTTTTGCGTCTCAACACTCCCGGCGGTCTCGTCAGCACGACAAAAGACATCATTACTCTTGTGGGTAAACACAAACGTCCATTTGCGGTATGGATTACTCCAGAGGGGGCCTCCGCCTCTAGCGCGGGGGCGATTATTGCATCTTCCGCACATTTTATTTTCATGTCGCCTGGTACGAATATGG
>CAMAYW010000043.1 GCA_945862475.1 Bacteriovorax stolpii | reverse complement strand
TTTTGATATTCTCTGAGCCCAAAGTTATACATTAATACTCCGGAGACAATTCCTATCACTCCTAAAGTTACGATGGTTTTCCACTTTAATCGTTTATAAAAAATCATCAAAGTGAAGATGAAAACGAGGAGCATACCTGTCCCTAAATCCGGTTGAACAATAACCATGATGGCAGGTATCGCAGTAATAATTCCTGGGATAATTAGATCCTTAAAACCAAGTTGCCTCTCTGGATAGACCTTGGTGAAGTACCTTGCGAGTGCCAGCACAAGTCCCATTTTCATAAACTCTGACGGCTGCATACGAATCGGTCCCAGCACTAGCCATCGTTGAGCTCCCATACCAACCTTTCCCATTAGAAGAACAAGAAGGACTAAGAATAAAGTAATGAGATAACCAAAATAAGCAAATCGCTCGAAAGTTTTAGGATTTAAAAAACTAATTCCAATCGCTGTAAAAACGGAAATGAAGTACCAACCAATTTGAGATTTATAAAGTGAATCGAGGCCTTCGTGAGATTGAGAGTGAGTTGCTGAATAGAGATTCAAAACTCCCACTAAAAAAATCGCCGACATACTTCCGATGAAGCTGAAGTCAAATCGCTTTAAAAACTGAAGAATGGTTTGATTCAAAACTAACTCCGTCTAAATTATTCATCACCCGTTTCTGGTGCGGGTGCCGCCACAGGCTGGGCCGCCGCTCTTAGCGACTTTACCCAACTATCCCTTATTGATTTATCTTTTTCTAAATTTTGTAGATAAATCTCAGGGTGATATTTTTTCATGTATTGTGTAATCACGGCTTCAACGACTGGTGTAGCGGCACTCGAACCGTGACAGCCGTGCTCAACGATCGCAGCTGCTGCAATTTTGGGATTATCATAAGGCGCAAAACCAACGAATAGACCATGGTGTCTAGATTCATAATCCATAAGTTCACACTTCTGGTAAACTTTATCAGCACTCGCACTTTTCACTTGAGATGTTCCCGTTTTACCGGCCATTAAAATCCCCTGACCTCTTCGAGCAAAAGCGGTTCCCTTTGGATTGTTCACAACCTGAAAGAGGCCTTCGCGCACATATTTTAAAGTCTTTGGATTTTTAAGTTTAATTTCAGAAAGAAGTTCTGGAGTAAACGTTTTAATAAGTTCCCCATCAGTACCGTAAATATCTTTCACAACATACGGGCGATAAATTTTTCCACCATTCGCAATCGCTGCATAAGAGATCGCCATCTGAATCGTAGATGCCAGGACATAAGATTGGCCAATGGCACATGAAAGAGTCTCACCCGGTTGCCATTCTTGACCGTATCTTTTTTTCTTCCACTCTTTTGATGGAATAAGGCCCGAAACTTCTCTTGGTAATGAAATCCCCGTTCTTGCTCCCATACCAAAGTGCTTAGCATAGAAAGACAGATCATCAATATCCATTCGATTCGCTGCTTTTTGGAAATAAACGTTACAGGACTCTCTGATCGCCTTTACAAGATTTGTTGGCCCATGCCCCTCTTTCTTCCAACAGTGATAAACCTTTCGACCTAATCTAAATGAACCACCGCAGTTCACCTCAGTATTTTCGTCAATTTCACCCTTCTCAAACGCTGCAATACCTGTGATTGCCTTGAATGTTGATCCAGGTGAAAAGTGTTCTTGAATATTTCTATCGCGAAGTGGGTGCTCTTTGTTGCCTACAAGACTTCGCCAGTACTCTGGAGTTAGACCCCTCGAAAATTGGGAAGGATCAAAAGAGGGTCTAGAGACCATCGTAAGAACTTCTCCGGAATCAATGGCAATAGCAATCACTCCGCCGACCTTACCTTCAAGAGAATTGAAAGCAGCAAGCTGCATATCGCGATCGATAGTAAGCTTCACATTCATCCCAGAGAGTGGTTTTTCGTCCTCAATTCCCTTAAAAAGGTTATCTGTATTGATATAACGCTTTCTTCTTCCTCTGGCGTCCACTTCAACAAACTCGTGCCCGTTTTCACCACGAAGATAACGATCGAGCTGTTCTTCAATACCAAACTGACCAATGAAGTCTCCGAGACGGTAATCCATTTTGTCTCGTTGCCTTAACTTAGGGAGTTGAATTTGAGAGATTTCAGAAATGTATCCTAATAAGTGAGCACCGATTTCTTTATCTGTATACTCTCGAGAAATGAACGTATCGACACTAACTCCTGGAAGTTCCGCATTCTGAGTTTCAATCTGGGCAAGTTCGCCAAATGAAATATTCTTTTTAACAATAATGGGTCGATATTTTGCTTGGTTGGAGTTTTTCTTAAGAATCTGTTTAATTGCATTAACATCTGTACTTAATATTTTGGCCAATTTCCCTAAGGTTTTATCAGCTTCAATTAAAAATTGTGGTGTTAAGATGGCATCGAATCGAGGGATATTATCCACCAACAACTGATCGTCACGAGAAAAAATTAACCCTCGTGGCGCCCAAACAACTTCCTTTCGAAGTCGATTTTGGATTGAATAATTGTGAAGTGTTTCACCTTTGTAAACTTGCAAATACCATAGCCGGGACAGAATAAGTCCAAAAGCTGCAGTGATAATATAGGATAAAATGGTCGCTCGTTCTTTATGAATTTTGACCAGTTCTTCTTCGCCGAACATTAAATTTCAACTCCCCTAGGCCCACCTTCAGATGGAACTCTCCAAATCTTCTCCATCGTCCAAAAGAGAAGAGGTGAAATCATCGATAAAAGAATACTTCCTGGGATGAAACTCCACATGATCATTCCAAATTTATCGAAATTTGAAATTTTAAGACAAATAATCATTGTAACTGTCACATACCATATAAGTTGGAACAACTGCACAGTGAGCATCGTAATTAGGGCAGAGGTAAGATGAAGAACTTCCTTTAAATAATTCGCAGAAGTCATCACGATAAGACCAGCAAAAGTCCCTAGCGCCCATCCCTCAACTGAAAACAATGAGTGTACGACTTGTAAGCTCATCACCATCCAAGGAACAATCGGAGAATCCAAACGAATGGCCAAAAAAATGATAATCAAGACGTTAAATGTTAGGCGATATTCATACCAACCTAAAGCTGGAAGAACTGTTGCTGTGACCACTTCAAGAATTGTTAAAAGAGCGAGAGTAATTGCAAATGAAGCTAGTAATTGAGATAAGCGCATTTTCATATTTTTTTCTCCTCAATGACTGGCGATTGAGTGGGCAGAAGACTCGCACTTTTTCCACTATCTAAGGGAGTTAAAACGAGAACTTCTTCAAGCTTATCAAAATCAACACTTGGCACGACTTCGATTGATAACGTCATACCAAAATTTTCTTTTGTAATATCGGTTATCATGCCAACTTTTAGGCCTTTCGGATAAATTCCACCTACTCCTGCAGTAATTAGCTTATCTCCTACTTCAACCGGCTCATTTCTCGTTATGTACTTCAGAGCACATTTGAAATTGAATACACCTTCTACGATTCCGTGAGTTCTTGTTCTTTCTACGACAATATCAACTCGATTGTTTTGATCCAAAATCGTCAAGACATCTGAATAGTTTTCGGTCGTACGGTAAACATAACCCACAAGACCATGATCAGTTACGACTGGGGCCATTGTTCTAATTCCGTGTTTTGTTCCTTTATTGAGACGAATCACCTTAAATTCATTAGAAGAATCCCATCCAACAACCTGTGCCATGATTTTGTTGTAGGGCTGCTCATCTGTAAACGTGAGAAGTCTCTTAAGCCTGAGATTTTCTTTTCTCATCTCTTCCATCGAAGTGAGATCACTTTCGAGGCGAGAGATCTGCTTTTTTAACACATTATTTTCTTTACTCGTGTTAACGATAGAAAGGTAGTTATCCCAGAGTGAGGAGAGGCTTTTCTTGGAGTTTGCAAGACCTTCTTGAACGGGAGAAATCACTTCAGTCACCACTTGGTGAAAAAGTGAAGGTTCACTTAGGTTAAATTGCTTTTGGGATATGCCATACACAGCAAGCATACCCACGATCAGATTATTGACAATTTTAGTCTTTGAAGACTCTTGGATTAGTTTCAATGGCAGACCCTTATTTTTCTTATCCCATAAGATTAATAGAAATTCGTGCCCGATGCCAATCAAGTTTCGAGATAAATTCTTTGACCTGGGCCTCCCTTCCCCGATAAAATGACTTCGCATTTATTTCTTCAAAGGGATTTCATGAAAAACGCATTTGCGAATAAGATTTCTTATTTCATTCTTACTTTCATCTTTCTCATTATTACTGCGAGCTTTCTTTTTAGTAATTTTGACAACTTTTCAATGGGTTCAGGGCAGCAGGTGGCCACAGTCGACGGAACTCCTGTCTCTGTTAAAGAATATTCCGTTGCGCTTAATCGCCAGGTTGAATTCTATAACCAAATGATGGGTGGCCAGGGAATGACTCAGAAACAAATGGAGCAAATGGGAATCAAGCAATCTGTCCTCAATGGACTCATTCAACAAAAACTTATCTTGAACACCGCGGATCAAATGGGAATCGTTGTGTCATTAGATGAAATCAAGAATGAAATTAAAAATATGTCTTATTTCAAAACAAATGGTCAGTTTGATGTAAACCTTTATCGGAACATGCTGCAGGGCAATGGCTATACTCCTTCACAGTTCGAAGAACTTGTCGGAAATGACTTAAAGCAAAAAAAACTAGATGATTTATTTAATTCAACTTTAATCTCAGAAAACTATGTAAAGGATGTTTCTCAGTTCAAGAACAATCAAGTTACTGTTCAAGGCATTAAAATCGGTCGACAGTCACTTTCTCCGCTTGTTTCTATTTCTGAACAAGAAATTCAAAATTTTATTTCTAAGCCTGAGAACCAAAAGTCTTTAGAGTCTGCCTACACTGATAATTTTTCAAAATACAATAAACCTGAAGAAGTGAAGGCTCGTCATATTCTTATCACGGGAGACGATGCCAAATCTCTAGAGAAAATTAAAGAGATTCGTTCAAAGATTAATAGTAAGAATTTCTCCGATATGGCGAAAAAAGAGACTCAGGATCCATCTGGAAAGTCTAATGGAGGAGACCTTGGTTGGTTTGCTAGCGGACGTATGGTTCCAGAGTTTGAGAAGGTGGCCTTTGGATTAAAAAAAGGTGAAATCTCAGAACCAGTTAAAACTCAATTCGGCTATCATATTATTCTTGTAGAAGATAAAAAAGCGGCTGAAACAAAGCCTCTTGAGACTGTAAAAAATGAACTTGCTAAAATTGAGATTCAAAAGACAAAAGCGCAAGATTTAGATAACTTACTTAAGTCAACAGGAGAAGAGATCCAAAACCTTCTTGTTAAAAACGATATCAATGCGATCGACGCCTTATCTAAGAGAGTTGATGGTCAGATTTTTAAAAATATTGATGTAAATCAATATGATCAATCTCTTTCTTCGACTTCACTGGCCCCACAAGAGGCGGAACAGATCTTTAAAGCTGATCCGAATACCATTCTTAATTTCGGTAATCCTGGGACTATTTTTCTAGTTAAAGTCATAGGAAAGAAAACCGCACCAGAAAAAACACCTGATGAACTTAAAGCAGAGATTGGTAATCAAAATCAGCTTTACTCAAGAAAAGTTAGAGAAGAGTTAATCAAGGCCCTAAATAACAAAGCAAAGATTGTCACCAACTCAAGTTTGATGTAAAAATAGCTCCCGAAAGGGAGCTTTTTTTATGGCAAATAAAAACGCAAAATTCAAAGAAAACGTTAACGGCAAATATTATGTGGATGATTCTTGTATCGCCTGTGATGCTTGCTGTGTAGAAGCGCCCAAATTCTTTGCAATGAATGATAACGAAGGTCACGCCTTTGTGAAGCTTCAACCTCAAACACCTGAGGAAATGAAGGAAGCTGAAAACGCTCTTGCCGCATGCCCAGTCGAGGCCATTGGAAATAACGGATAAAAAAAGGGCAACCTTTCGGCTGCCCTCTTTGGAGTTTAAAAATCTAGGAGTTAAGAGAGACTAGCTAGCTATTATCTCTTAATTTGAAGAACTTCTTGTAACATCTGGTCAGATGTAGTGATTGTCTTCGTGTTCGCTTGGAAGTTACGTTGAGCGGCCATTAAGCTAATAAACTCGTTGGCGATATCCACGTTTGACTGTTCAAGTGATTTTGCAAGAACTTCACCTCGTCCATCTGAGCCCGGCTTACCAAGAGCTGCCTGACCTGATTTACGAGTTTCTTTAAACACGTTTTTACCTGTTTTAAATAGACCCTCGTTGTTTTCAAATTTCGCAATTGCCACCTGGCCAAGTTCACGTTGAACACCGTTATCGTAAACTGCTGTAAGAACACCATCATCATTGAATGACATTGAAGCAAGTGTTGCAGCAGATGATCCGTTCTGAGTGTGACGAGACACTGAAGAATCTGATCCGTACTGAGTAATCGCATCAAGACCGTTACCACCGTCTTTAAGAGATTTACCAAAATCAAAATCGATTTTCTGACCAACCATCGCACCTTGGTTGAAGTTGAAGGCATTGTTTCCTGGAATTTCTTCCATTAGAACTCCCTTCTGATCAAACTTAAGTTTACCAGAGGCCATTTCAGCCATTTCACCAGCTTTTCCGCCAGCTGCATCAGCTCCATCAACCATCGCATGGTATTCCCATGTTCCTGCATCAGGAGATCTATTGAAGTAAAGAGTAATTAAACGGGCCTTACCAACAGAATCATAAACAGTTATTGAATTATTGAAGTTAGATGTTTTATCCGGATTTTTCGGATCAAACGTTTTTGGTATTTCACGTGAATCTAAGTTCATTGAAAGCTTAACTTCAGTAGTTGGAGTTGCTGGAATCGTTGTATTCCCAAGCTTAATGTCTCCAATTTTATTTGTTAATTTACCATCATCACCAGGAAGAAATCCATTCACTTCATAGCCATCACTGTTAACAAGATAGCCTTCTTTATTGAAGTGGAAAGATCCATCACGAGTATAACCTTTTCCTGGAGGAGCATTGACACAGAAGAAGCCGTTACCGTTGATCGCTAGATCGGTAATACTTTGTGTTCTAGCAACAGTTCCTTGAGTGAACATGGACTTAACGTGAGCGAGTTTTGTACCCGAACCCACTTGGTCACCACCATCAATACCTTTAAGTGAGTTTGCAAGCATGTCCTGAAATTCTGCTCGGGAGGTTTTGAATCCGAAAGTACCTGCGTTGGCGATGTTATCACCGATTACTGCCATTGATTGACCGGCAGCATTTAGACCTGTAACACCAATGTTAAACGAAGAAAGAATACTCATCTGTCCCTCCTAGACGCTGGCGAGGGGATTTAAGCACTACAGGCTTTCATCCATGGCTTCCAGAAAAGGACCAGCCACCTCAACCAAAATTAATATTAAAACCACTATGTTCCTCTGCCACTCCAAAGCAGATTTACATCATAAAAATCGTCGAATCGATTTTTGTAAATACGTTTTCGTTCATGTTGTTTTTATCCACTGCCGTTACTACGGTGTTCTTATCAACATCAACGACATAGGCCGCTTTGTTGGTAATCACAAGTGAATCATGACCGCCTTTAGCACGTAACTTACCCATCGCTTCTTTAAGCTTCATGTACTCATTTCCATCAAGCTCAATATTTCTCTCTTGCAATCTTTTCACTGCATGAGTTGAAACGTTAACTTCCGGACCGATGTCTTTTTTAGTGACCTGGGGCTGAAGTAACTCCCGGTCCATCAATCCTTTGAACTCACTTGTTTGACCCTTTTTAAGCGCGTTTGTTTGCTCGGCCTTCTGAACATCAGAAGGAAGAGACGACACGTTAGGAATCAAAAATGAATTCACTTTGCTCATACTAATCGTAAATTCCTGTGTTCTCACTATAAGCATTCATTGCTTGTTGTGTTGGAACACTCTTCGCATTTACTGCGTTATCATTTAATTGTATCGAACCATTCTGCCCCTGCAACACGGCATTTTTTGCTGAGTGTGTCGGAGCATCTGCTGTATGAAAACTTTGAACATCACGAAGGAAAACTTTTTGACCACTTACTGTTAATACAGGTTCACCTTCTTCAAAATTAACAGACTGTACGATACCTGTGGCTTCTGTCTTCGCCAGTACTTCGTTACCTAATTGATCCCAAGCCTTCACTTGAGCTCTATAAGTTCCTTTAGCTGCCGGAGAACCATCAAGTGCAACACCATCCCAAGTTACTTGGTGAGAACCTTGAGACATTCCATCCTTCCACATTTCACCAACGATGTTATTTTTTTCATCAAGAATTCGAACCATCACTTTAGATGAATCGCCATCTAGTTTGAAAAGAACTTCACCTGGATCACCGGAATTCTTAAGATTGATCGAAGATCCACCTGTAACAACTTTTTTACCAACAAACGAAGCAGCGTAAAATTTATCTTCGATGTTTTTCGTTCTATTAACATCGTCGAATTTTTTGTTGAGATTAGTAAGCTGCTCTAATTGAGAGAACTGCGCTAACTCACCAGTCATCTTACTCTGATCCATTGGGTTCATAGGATCTTGATGTTGAAGCTGATATGTAAGAAGCTTCAAAAACTCATCCTTACCCATTTTATTATGCTCACCTTCTTTGAAGAGTTCATTTTTAGGCTTGTAACCAGTGGCCCTATTAATGATCGCTTCATTGATTTGAGCATCTGTTCTTCCACCACTCAAAGATTTTGGTCCCATCGTTACTTGACGGTACTGCATCTCTTGTTGTGAAACTGGGCGTCCGATTTCAGGCATTAGGCTGCTTCCTGGTTAAGAAGTTTCCAAAGTTCCTGACGGCGATCTTGCTCATGACGACGTTGGTTCTGTTCGGAACCGAATTGTCTTTCAGAACCCTGTTGGTTTTTACCAGACTGCGATCCGAAATCAGAATCGTTCTTCGCTGTTTGTGATGGACTATCCACTTTCAGGTCAGAAACACTTAATCCCGCTGTCGTTAAATGAGAGAAAAGATCCTTCGAGTTTTGCTGGAAGAAATTTTTTCCATCAACTGAGTGAGTGCCGATATTAATCGCTACAGACTCTTGGTTAAGACCCGATTTACTAACAGTGATGTCAATCATTCCTAAATCTTCATGATTCACACGCATGTTAACAGTTGGCTCTTTTGCCGCTTTCGCCTGAACGACGTAATCAGTGATTTGACCCATGATCTCGTTAGAGTCTGATGATTTGATATGATTCATATCAAAGACTTTTGTTGGAGCTTGAGTTTCAGAAGTTTGCTGAAGCTTCGCCTCATTTGATTGAAGTCCAAGAATGAATTGCTGAGAATTCATCGGTGAACCATCTTTTGAAGCAATGTCCTTAACAACTTGAGTTTCGCTAAGTCCTGTTTCAAGAGACATCTTCTGATGCTGAGTTGGAACTGATTTCATTCCATAAGCATTAGAAAAGTTCTTCTTCACGGCAAGATTTTTGTTCGCAACGAAATCTTCGTTCGTCATTAATTGTGGATCAATTTCTGACTTCGCAAGATCAAGCGCTGGATTTCTGCCTTGAAGTTGGTTGATGTTTGTGAAGGCATCTGACTTCATGATCGGTTGATCAGCGTTCATCGACTTCATCATCACAACCGGAGCAGTTCCTAAAGCAGCCGCTTTAAGAATCTCTGGATTGGCCTTCGCTGACTTCAGAAGTTCTGGGTCAACTTTAGCTAATGTTGATTTTGCATTCTTCTCACCCTTAAGTGATTTTAAAGATGCAGCATCAACTTGTGTTGAGTTAAGACCTGCCTCATCAATTTGAGGAGTCTTAAGCATGGCCAGTTCGATTTGTGCCTGAAGTTCACCAGTCGCTTCTGTATTGGCCGTTGCTAATTCTAAAACCTGAGCGTCTGTCAGAGGCTGAGCAACGACTTCACCTGTTTTTGGGCCCACGAGCTTCTCTACACCTTTAGTGAGAGCGGGATCAAAAACTTTTGGGGAAATTGTTTCTGCAGCACCGTTAGGTTGAACTAACGAGGATGGAAGTTCCATCATCTGCTCAAGTGAAATTTCAACAGGCCTTACATTCGCCTCAGCTCCATTGAGCTTAGACTCTAGCTCCGTAGCAAACTCTTCAGCTTCCTTCGAACCCTTGGCCCCTTTTGTCTTGGGCGACTGACCATTCGATTGAACTTCAGAGCGTGCAACTTTTGGTTGCGCAGCCTTCGGTGTCTCGACTGGTTTGGGTTGTGGTGCTTGAATCATTTGTTCCTTTCACTTTATAGTAAGTGGTCCTATCACTATTATTTCATAGTTCGAGTACGATTTTGAAGCTGGGCAATACTTTCCAAAAAAACTTTAGAACTTTTTTAAGAGCGGCAAAATTTGCCGAAAGAAGGTGGGGGAATTGTTTATTTCTTCATTAACAAATACTGCTTCTGCAATTTGGCAGAAGTTTCTTTGTCCATAAAGTTGAATATTTTAGATGCTTTCTTAGGATCGAGGACCTGAAGAATTTTAACTGCAATTTCTGGATCTTGAACGGTCAGGACTTCCGAAGCCTTATCGGGCTTCATATTTGAAACCATCTCAACAAGCTGACCTATTCTTCCCTTCGATTCGTCATCGTTTCTCTCAATGCAACCAATGAAGCTTTTTTGCTTCTCAGAGAGGTCTGAATACTTTTTAGCAACTTCATTCTCAGAAACTTTAATCGCATCTTGTTGCTTTTGAATTTCGATTTCTTTAATTTTTAATTTTTCTTCTTTATCTAGAAGTTCTTTGGTTAGTTCTGAAACCGATTT
>CAMAYW010000042.1 GCA_945862475.1 Bacteriovorax stolpii | reverse complement strand
AGGTACATCCGGGAGTTCTTTGTTCTCTGGACACCTTCCAAGTTCAAACACATTTACTCTTGTCACTCCAAGTTCAGGAACTCGAGTGACCGGAGACGTCATTACTTTCAATGTGACTTTTCCGTTTGATATAACCATAAACACCACTGGTGGAAATCCGAGACTGGCCATCACTGTGGGAGCGACTTCAACGTTTGCAACTTATGTCGCGCAAAGTGATCTTCGAAAATTACAATTCACCTATACGGTTCTCGCTAGTGACAACGACTCGAACGGAATTGATGTCACGGCCCTTCAGCTTAACGGCAGTACACTGCAATTTGATAGTAATGGAACGATAACGAATTGTGATGTTTCAACGATCACCTCAACAAACTTATCAGTTGTAAAAATTGATACAACAGGCCCCACCATCACTGCCTTTTCTTCAACTAATATTCCTGGGCTCTATCGTTTAGGAGATACGATTAGTTTTTCCATGACTTTTTCAGAAGAAGTTTATGTGACGGACACTCCAAAATTTGTGGCGACACTTGGAACAGGGGGAGCTGTTGATGTGAATTATCAATCTGGCTCTGGAAGCACACTTCTCGTTTTTTCTTTTGATGTTGCCGCCGGACATGTTGATACCGATGGATACACATTCACTTCGCCCATAAGTTTAGGCACAGGAACAATTAAAGATGCCGTCGGAAATAATGCCTCATTAGATTTTTCTTCATTTGTAGCTGCAGCTCAAACATATAGTGCGACAGTCGATATTAGTGGAAGAATTCCTTATGTCACCAATGTTTCAGTTCCAGCAAGTGGAACTTACGTCGCTGCTCAAAGTTTAGATTTCACTCTCGACTTCGATAGAGCGGTGACCGTTACAGGAACTCCCTACATCACTTTGACAGTTGGCTCAAACTCAAGACAGGCACAATATGTCTCAGGTACAGGAACAGACTCCCTTGTCTTTCGTTATACACTTGTTCCAGGTGATGTTGATTCTGATGGTGTGACACTTGCCACGACGATTACTGCTAATAGTGGAACCATTCCAGATGCAGTAACTCCCTTTACAAATTATTTTTCGATCACAGCGAATAACTCATTTACGGTGCCAACGACTACGGGAATTCTCGCCAACTCAGTTCAACCTCAAGCAACTTCTGTGACGAAAGGTCTTGATACAACTTATCCCACATGGGGTTCCACAACGACACTTGATAATTATTGGATCATTGGACAAGACCTAAATCTCACAGTGGGTTTTAATACTAATATGTATGTGACTCAAACGGGTGGAACACCGACTCTTGCACTTACCATCGGATCTACTGCACGAGAAGCTACCTACCTCTCAGGAGGTGATGGACAAACATCTCTTGTTTTCCGTTACACCATTCAAGAGGGAGATTTAGATACTGATGGATCTATTGGAATTGGAAATATTAGTTTAAACGGTGGAGTGATAACAGATGCCTCACTAACCAACTCTCTTCTCACAATGCCCGTTTCGAGTATCACAACAACCTACGTTGATGGAGTAAGGCCCACCATCTCTAGTGTGACTGCTTCTGGTGATGGCACCTATTCTCAGGTTGCTCCCTTAGCCGCTACAAATATGACTTTCACTGTTGCATGGACTGAAGCTGTCAATTTAAGCTCAACCGCAGCAGCTGCAACTTATATTCCTCTCACCGTTGGTGCAAGTAGTGTTAATGCTGTTTATGGATCTGGTATCAACACGGCAAATATCATCTACAGACCAGCAAGCTTATCGGGAACCAATGACTCTGATGGCATCACAGTCACTTCTCCAATTGCTGGTACCGCCATATTAAAAGATTTAGTAGGAAACACAGTCAGTACTAAAACCTTCACACCACCAACAACAACTGGCATTTTAGTCGATACAACTGCACCAACTGTGATCTCCATAACCGCCATCACTGCTGACGGCACCTATGTCGCCGGACAAACAATTGATTATTCCGTAACGTTTAGTGAGTCCGTTACGACCAGTGTTTCTGGTGGTTACCCAAGGATAGCTCTCCTTGTGGGTACAAACACTAGGTACTTAAATCCTACGGCGAGCACGACAGGAACGACTCATACTTTCCGCTACACCATTGTCACCGGGGATCTCGACTCCAATGGAGTTTCTATTACCGCTAATACTTTTCAAAATAGTACAGGTTATGCGAGAGACGCCGGCCGAAACAACGTGAGTACTACTCTCACAGCTGTTTCATCTGCAGGTATTTTAGTCGATGCAGCTGCTCCCACGATTTCATCAGTGAATGCACCAACGAATGGAACATATGACAGTGGAGATACTCTCTCCTTTAGTGTCGTTTATTCTGAGGCCGTGACCGTAACGGGAACTCCTAGTATCGACGTGAGTCTTACCTCTGGAACGGTAAACTTTAATTATGCCTCAGGTTCTGGAACGACGACTCTCACCTTCAGTTACACTATGACTTCTAGTGATTACGATTTTGATGGTCTTCCTTCTTCCATCACAACCATAAACCTTAATGGCGGCAGTATTGCGGATAGTTCTGCTAACAATGGGGCCACCACATTTACTGCCAAAAACCTTTCCTCCATTTACGTCACTTACCCAGGGACTGATTTGTGGGCGGTGACAACCTCCCTAGTGACTCGTGCTGTGACTGGTAGTCCGTCGATAAGTAGTGCCGGTGCCGTAACTACCACGACCTGCGGGATTACGACCTGTCGTCTCTTTAACGGAGATGATTCACTCTCTTTAGGTGGTGCTTTAAATAACGTAGAAACACTTTTTATCGTTGTTAAAACTCCATCCGCCATTGGTGCCAATCATAATCTCTTTAGTGGGGATCTTATTTTAGAAGAGGATGTGGTGGGTACTGTTTGGGATATGTCTTCAACGAGTGCTACCATTAAAATCGGTGGTACGACATACACCGGAACGATTCATGATACAAATCTTGGTCTCTCTACAACCCAAATTATTCAAGTGGATTTTGACTCTCCAGTCAATTTTGCAGCGGGGACAATGATCGATACCACTTTTACTGGCGGGATTGGTGAGATCATGGCGATAAGCGGAACTTTATCGGGTGCACAGAAAACAAATATTCTTACTTACCTTGATAATAAGTTCTAATGATACTCATCTAGATTTTGTTTCTGGATCTGTTTTTGATTTTGCTCTTCTGGTTTTAGTACTAATTCTTGAGATTCATAAACTTCATTTTCATCAAATTTATCAATCCCAACAGCTTCAGTTTTTTCCGCTCCCCTTGCGAACTCAGAATTTTCCGTGATACCATACTTCACACCGGCTGGAGCGGATTTATCTGATTTTTTTTTCTTGATCGTTTCGAGACGTTTTTTAAATAACTTTTTAAGTACGTTTGGCATTTTGTCCCCCATCTCTAAACTCAATTGGGTGAAGCAGGATTCATGCCAAAAAAAAGCCCCCAAGAAGGGGGCTTTTGAAATTAGAATCTTCTTTTTTGACCAGGCATCCTATGATTGATTTTAACACCAAGGTAAGAATTTTTAATGTGCTTCATCGAAGCAATTCTATTCTCTGCCATCACATCAGCTGCCTTATTAACTGGGATATTTTGCTCATCAGAGATTGAGAAAACCTGAAGAGTCTTATCGTAAATTGTATCAATCATGCGACGAGACTTAGAATCCGCCCAACCTTCAAACTCAATAGATACGTTCATCACGCCACCAGCATTCACGAGAAAATCTGGAGCATAAAGAATGCCTCTCTCTTTTAGAATTAAACCGTGACGGTCTTCTTTAAGTTGATTATTGGCAGCTCCGCAAACGATCTTACATTTTAATTGAGGAATTGTTTCATCATTAACTGAAGCACCAAGAGCACATGGCGCGCAGACATCACAAGCTACTGAGAAAATTTCATTTGGAGCGACAAATTTTGCATGAGGAAATGAGTCCTTCATTTTTTGAATTCCGCGCTCACTCACATCTGTGTAAACAATATTGGCCCCGGCTTCAGTTAAAAGTTTTGCAAGTTCAAAACCAACTGATCCTACTCCTTGAATGGCAACAGTTTTACCTTTAAGAGAGCGATTTCCAAATGCTTTAGTCACAGAAGCTTCAATCCCACGGAAAACACCGAGCGCCGTATAAGGAGCAGGGTTACCAGATCCACCGTATTGTTGAGCGACACCAGTGACATAATTTGTTTCAGTAAAAATATGCTCAATATCTTCGACCGTCGTGTTTACATCTTCAGCTGTAATGTAACGACCATTGAGGGACTCAACAAATCGTCCAAAAGATCTGAATAAAGCTTCTGATTTATCTTTCTTTGGGTCTCCGATGATCACGGCTTTACCACCACCAAGATTAAGACCAGAGATAGCATTTTTATAAGTCATTCCTCGAGAAAGGCGAAGAACATCAACCAAGGCTTCTTCTTCGCTTGCATAGGGATACATTCTTGTTCCACCAAGAGCAGGACCTAAAGTTGTGTCATGGATCCCCACGATTGCCTTTAGTCCACAGGTTTTATCCTGAAAGAAAACAACTTCTTCGTGACCCATTGAATACATTTTTTCTAGAGTTAACATGTACTTTCTCCTTCGGCGCAGGATTTCCTGGTGACCAAAATTAAGACTTGGTTTAGACTAATTTCTAATGGCGAGAAGTTTCTTAAACTCTTAGGTTTTTGACAAGGAAGAATCGTATGCCCAGAGTGTCAATCGAAGGTACGAACAAATCTTTTGAGGTGAAAACCGAGGAAATTATCTATAACGCCTTATCTGATCAAGGGGAAGAGCTTCCCCACGGCTGTCTTGCAGGTTCCTGTGGCGCCTGTAAGGTCGAAATTCTTCAGGGTAAGGAGAACCTCCATCTACCCGGTGTGATTGAGCAAAACACCATTGATGCTTTAAGAATCGAACTCAACATTGATCAAACAAAAGAAATCAGACTCTCATGTCGGGCAAAAGTTTTGGGTGATGTGACGATCAAACCAATTAAATAAGACGCTTCGATGCCCTTATTCTCATATTAATAGAGTTGGCCGCATTAACCGCATGATCCCAAGCAGTATAGATTTGTTTTTTGGCATTCGACCTAAGATCTCCTGCGACGTAAAGTCCAGGCACCGAACTTTCACCAGACTCAGCGGTTTTTACAAAACCGCGCTCATCTAGTTCAGCTCCCAGTTCTTTTGCCAATTCATTGTAAATGATCATGCCCAAAGAAATAAAACATAGGTCTGCTTTAACTTGAGTTTTATCCTTAAGAGTAAAAGATTGAAGAACCTCTCCCTTATTCTCACCTTCGATACTCTCAATTGGACTCTCCAAGACTCTTATTCCGTAAGTCTCAATTAATTTTTTAGTATCTGCCTCAAATTCAGAAGATTTGCCATTCGTAAGTATAGACATACTTTTCGGTTGATATCGCTCATAGAGAATTATCGATACCCAGGCAGCTGTGTTTGAATATCCAATAACGGAAACATCTTTATGAAGTGAGTGGTGTCCATCACAAATAAGGCAATAATCAATTGTTTGAGCGTTAGCATAATCAAAAACTTTTTCAATACTTCCTTGTATCTCGGGCTGCACATCCATTACACCCGTACAGAGAATTACAAATTTGGCGAAGTGAAGATTATTTTTTGAATCTAGAATTTTAAAAACATCATTTTCTTTTTTTAGAGAAATTACTCCGGTATTCTTGTGATGAATGAGCTTATCTTTGAAGGGCGACTCTGAAATCCATTTAAGAGTTTCTGCGTTTGGCCCTTCAATCCCTCTTTTGTATTGAAGGTGAGAGGGCATATTTTCAACTTTCTTGACCCACATCGCTCTTGAGCGTTTTTTATTTTGCGGAGACCCTGGAAAAAAGAGACATTCATCATTATTTAAAACAGCTCTAAGAGCGGCCATTGTTCCTGCAGAGCCACCGCCAATCACACAAACAGAATATATCTTTTGGGTCATTTTTATTTAGCACCCAGAGCTTTCTGAGACTCTTCTTCTCTGCTGTCAGATGAATCATGTCGGTGAGGCTCTCTTAAATGGGCGCCAGTGGTAGACTTAATTTTTACTTCTTTTATTTCTGAACTTTTAACTCTCACAAGTTCAAACGAATATCCGTCCCAAATGATCATATGACCTTTTTTAGGGAAACCGTTTCCAAGCTGATCCATGAGAAATCCATTCAAGGTGGAATAGTTATCATTAAGAGGAATTTCGACATCATATTCATTATATAAATCACGAAGTGAAATCGTTGAAGGAACGAGAACTCCCTCCTCACTTTCAACTCCTGGAACTAAATCTTCGTCATCATCGTGCTCATCTTGAATGGAGCCAAAAATTTCTTCCATAATATCTTCGAGTGTAAGCATCCCTACAACCATACCGTTTTCATCTTTCACCAGTGCGAGGTGAACCTTTTTTCTATTCATGTGATCAAAGACGGCTTGAATTTTCATATGTTCATAGACAAAAAAAGGAGGCTTCAAATATTTTGTAACATCAAAATTTTTCTGTTCCTCGCTCGCCATAAAAGCAAGATCTTTTACATGCAAAAAGCCCAAGACATCGTCGAGATCCTCACCGTAAACAGGATACCTACTATGAGCAACCTCTCTCACTATTCTGATCACTTCCTGGAAAGAGCAGCGACTTTTTAATCCTTCAATCGCTGTTCGAGGAACCATGATGTCTTTTACTTTAATCGAAGGAAATTCCAGAATTGAGTTTAAAAGATCAAGTTGTTTTGAATCAATGGTTCTCTCTTCTTCGGCCATCTCTACCATGACTTCAATATCATCTTTCGTCACGGCCCTACTTCTCACATTGGCATTTTTACCAAGGACAAACTGAATAATTATTGTGAAGGCTTTCACAATTGGCCACATGACATAATAGCAAGCAATCAAAATAACGACACAAAGAGGTGCGAATCGCTCTGACTGACCTCTTCCGAAAGTTTTTGGAGCGATTTCTCCAAAAAGGAGAATGATCATCGTTGTGACACCCACACTGATGGCGAGAGCGTCGTTAGAAAAATATCTTTCGGCAATGTTGGCCGAGAGAGAGGCAATTAAAATATTTACAAAATTATTTCCAACGAGAATGGTCGTCAGAAGATCATTGGGGATTTCTAGCCACTTTTTCATCGCCCAAGAATCAACTCCGTGTTCCTCAGCAATTTGTTTAGCTTTTTCATGGGGTAAAGAAAGTAGTGCAGCTTCTGAGCCAGAAAAGAAGGCCGATAATAGAAGAGACACCAGAAGAATCAAAATCTCTTGGTCAGTACTCATATTTTATGTTCTTGATAAAATTTCGGTTAATAATGAGGTCAATGAGGACGGGGGTTCGATAAAATCGATCTCCTGTTAGATTAAAAATAAGCACTGTCATTATAGCACATGCATCGGTGGAAGATCAAAAGATCCAATAAATACTATTTTTAGCGTTAGTAATTTTAATGAGATAGCGGTTTACCCTTGAAGTCATGATCGGAATAAACGATCCGATCATTCATTTCATGATCATAATCTCGGATCTCATCAATATTTTTTATTTTCCTAAAATTCGTCCGACATTTATAACAGATACTCACCATCGCTAATTTTCTAAATAAAAAGAGATCCACAAGATAAAGCGCCACAAGACTAAGGCCATAAGTCCAAATAGAAAGAATCGCTGCTAAAACAAAAAGTGAGACACCTATTTTTCGGTTGAAATCTTTTTGCTTATAAAAATCCATTCGGGAACAAGTTGGACACTCTTTAAGAATTCCAGCCTCGTGATTCTCAGTAAATTTCACATCTACGACGTACTTACAAACATCGCACTCAACTTTTGAAGCACTTTGATTGGGAAGAACTTCGATACTAGAACCACAGTGAGGGCACGTGATCTGAATTTCCATCATAACGATAATCCGTGTTTTGCCATGAGATAAATGGATATTAATTCACCCACAATAACAAAAAACTCTACGATGTAAAGAACACCCGTCGCACTTTGAATTGAACGCAACTTACACAGCCTGAAAGTAAAAAAGCTAAGGACCAAAGGTGCAACATACCCCCAAAGGTAGCGCATACTAATAAATAACCAATTATACATGTAACCATCACCTAAGGGCGTTCCTTCCTCTAAGTAAGGGAGTCCTGCACTAAAAATAACGGCCAAGGAAAAAATAATTTTTAAAAAAATAGCGATCCAAAAGATATATAAACAATAGATAAGTGGCTCTTCAGATAGCTTGGGAACGACAAGGTAATAGTGCCCGAGGATCATTGCAAAATTACTGATTCCAAGGAGGGTCATACTCATAAAGAAGAACATGATCCAAAGTGGATTAAAATCCAAAATGTTAAAGGATAGAACACAAAAAGAAACGACTTGAATTCCATACATTAACCACATGGGCCAGCTTTTATGGTCTCGATGAAAGATGGATCCAAGTATATTCGTGATTATTAAAATACCATAACACCACCATTCGATCGGCGTAATGGTTGGCTCCATAAAATAACCGACACCGAGGGAGAGAACTAACGAAGCGAGAACAATCGAAGTCCCTAGCTTATAAAAACCAACTCCAGTGAGTTTTGTACTCACTATCGGAGAAAAGAGTTGAGTTCCAAATGCCATCGATAATAGAAAAAGATGGGAAATGATTTGAGTCATACTGTTCATAGGGAATGATCCTTAAGCTTCACCATAGATTGACTGAAAAAGATCATCAATCATCTGATGGTTTGGGAGGGGAATTTTCCCCTTAAATGGTTCACTAAGTTGACCTTTATTAATTTTCAGCCACTCACCCTTGCCTTGAAGAGAAAGTTGATCTGGAAATAAAAAAACATTTAAAAGAATAACTCTGCCCGAAAGATAATTTGGATAAATCCCCATAAATTTTCCCTCCGACGGCGCTATAGTAATTCCGACCTCTTCAAAAACTTCCCTGACCGCTGCTTCTAGGGGTTCTTCATTGATTTCAATTTTTCCACCAGGAAACTCCAAAAGCCCGTGATAGATTCCATCATCTTCTCTTTTTTGAGTCCAGACCTCGAGAGTACCACTTGTTGTTCTATAAAAAATGACAATTGAAACGGGAAGAAGCTTCATGTTTTATTTTTCACATCTTGAGAAAAATTCGATCGTAGATGAACTAATTCAAAACAAATGCTTCCCACAAAAGCTGTCCACCAAGGCATTGAGCTCTCGTTAATGTAAATAACTAGCCACCAAAATATACCGGCCGGAAGGACTCCAATTAATCTTTTAATCGCTTCTGGAGCACGATGAAAAGGGCGAAGAATTAATTTTTGAAAGTTAATCACTGTTCTAAGCATCGAGAAACGGTAACGTGGATTATCGTAGATAGGATCAAGCTCAACGGAGTAAGACCAATTCCAAATAAACCCAAAATAGAAAAGAGTTAGCTCCTCAAACTTGGGTATAAAAAAATAGAACACTCCACTCACAAGGAACATGATAGCTAACTCAATATATTTTCTTCGAGGTAAGGACATCCCACTCATTCGAGATAGCCTTCTTTATGAAGGAACGTGAGTCCAGGAAATTGTATAGAAGGTGGAGCGGTCACAACGAAATTAAAAACCGCCATAAACTCTTCTGTCTTGAGCATTTTAGCTCGAGAAAATTTACTCCCCATCTTATCCCAAAGTGGAGTGTCGATTGCGCCAGGAAATAAGTTTGTGAAGCGAAGTTTATAATCTTTCCATTCCTTCTTTAAACTCTCAATGAGGCCCAGTTGACCAAATTTAGAAGCATTATAGGCCGCAACATTTGGATACCCATAATGGGCGGCAGTCGACAGGATGGAAATAATATGAGTTTCATTTTCAATGACAAAGGATTCAAGACCTTGGAAAAGTAAAAAAGGTCCGGTTGTATTTATGGCAAGGTGCTGTTCAAAAAGTTCTGGTGTCATTTCTGAGAGAGGTGACATCTCACAAATGCCTGCATTATTGACACATAGATGAACCTTATCAGTGAATTCTCTGATTGTTTCAAAAAACTCTTCCACTGACTCAGGAGAGGTAATATCTAATTCAACATCATAAAAGTTTGAGTGCTCAAGATCTGTTCCCGATCTTGAGCCGCCAAAAACTTTGTAGCCTAAATTTAAAAGTGATTTTGTGATTTCAAGACCAAGACCAGAGGAGGAGCCAGTGATGATTGCACACTTTTCCATGAGTCCCCTCCTCTCGTTTGTTACTTAGCAATTCCTACGGCACGAGTTTCACGTATCACTGAAACTTTAATCGTTCCGGGATACGACATTTCTTGTTCAATCTTACGAGCAATATCTCTTGAAAGCATAATCGTTTGCTCATCAGAAACTTTTTCATTTTCTACAAGCACACGAACTTCACGTCCTGCAGAGATGGCATAAGAACGGTGAACACCCTCAAAGCTATTAACAATCTTTTCAATATCTGAAAGTCTTGAGACATAAGATTCTTTAAGCGCCTTACGAGCACCCGGACGAGCACCAGAGAGCGCATCTCCGGCGGCTACGAGGTGGGCCAGAACTGATTCTGGTTTTTCATCATCATGGTGAGCGCGGATAGCATGAACGATATCAGGAGACTCTCCATATTTTTTCGCAAAGTCCGCACCAATCACAGCGTGAGAACCTTCGGCCGAAGCATCTAGCACCTTACCAATATCGTGCATGAGTCCTGCTCTTCTTGCTTGCTTAACATTTAATCCAAGTTCAGCCGCCATGTTACCGGCAAGGAAAGCTGTTTCAAGAGCATGCTGGTATTGGTTTTGAGTATAAGAAGTTCT
>CAMAYW010000041.1 GCA_945862475.1 Bacteriovorax stolpii | reverse complement strand
CAAGTCGATGAACACCTGATTCTGATTTTAGTAGACCGTAGGCATAGTTTCCTTGAACTAAAAGAGTGGCGGATTTAATTCCTGCAGAATCTCCATATTGAAAATCCATCACACTGGCCTTAAAGCCTTTTGATTCACACCAACGCTGGATCATTCTTAGAAGCATTCCCGCCCAGTCACAGGACTCAGTACCACCAGCTCCAGCATTAATCGTCACAATTGCATTATTGGGATCTGTCTCACCGGAAAGCAAAGCCTTCTTTTCTGCCTCTTGAAGTGCTAGCTGAAATTTAGGAAATAAATCAATCGCCTCTTTTGCAGAAGCTAAGTCACCTGCATCACTCATTTCACAGAGGACTTCAAAATCATCAGAAAGTGATTTTACACTTCCGTAAAGTTTTAAAACTTCTTCTATAAGGGATCGTTCTTTTTGAATTTTTGTGGCATTAGCTGAATCATTCCAAAAACCATCGAGTGCCTCTAATTCAGATATTTCTTTGAGTCGATTCTGCTTACGATCGACGTCAAAGCGACCTCCGTATGGTTTCGAGGGAGGCCTTAAGTTCATTGAAGTGAGATTTAAAATCCGATAATTTTAGAAACAGTGAGTCATCCATATATAGCCTTTGGAGTCGTCACTTTAACAAATGGATGTAAACTTTGAAAAGAAATAGTAGGGAGTTTTGAGTCCCCCTACTATAAAAATTTATTCGTTAACAGCAATTGAGATCGCCAGTGCGATTTCCTCAAGGCCAGTTTTTAAGGATTTATTGCCAGCGACATAAATAAAAAGGTTTTTGAGGTTTTGATGTCTTATTTGCTCAATTCTCGTCACTCGTCCTGCTTCTACATCTTCAGTCAGAAGTCTAAGCTCAGATTTAAGAAGCTCCTTATCCTCTTTTGGATAGGATTTAACGATTGAAGCCTTTTGAGAAAAAGTATTGAAGTCGCTTTCTGACTCAGAATACTGACTCATTTGTTTTGAAGACATACTTGAAATTAATAGATTACCAGATCCATTTGAATCTCTCTCACGAGGTATGCTTTCAGGGTCTCTCAATAAGTTACAATCAAACTGATCAGCATCAGGCATTTTCTTATTTTGTTCGCCGATAACATTCAAAACGGAAACAATCGTTTTTCTCGTTGCTGGAGCTTCTTTCTTAAAACTTAGAAGAAATTTCACAAACTTCCAGAGACTTCCGAAATCTTTTTCATCAGGAATTTGCTCATACTTAATGAGATATTGAAAGATCTGCTTTTTTAGCTTTTTAATGATTGCACTTTTACCATCTAAAAAGCCATCCAGAGCTGGAGAATAAATTTCGTACGCTCTATTAACTTCGTCCGGATCCATAATGTTGTTGTTGTTAACATCCCAGCGAAGAACAGTGGCTTCTGCGTGCATGAGTCCCAAGATAATGGACATGAAATCACCTTTTGAGTAAGGGATCTCCTCTTTATTTCCATCCGTATAAACGTTACAAGTTCTGGCCGCAGTAATCGCCTTATCGAGGAAGAGGTTATTTTCCGCAGTATTTTTAAAATCTTCACACTTCTTAGGAGCATTCATTGATTGAAACATGAGGGGATAGTAACCCTTGTAATAAGTGCAAAAACCCTTCCAGAAATTTGCTCTCACACACGCAGGGTCAAAGCGATCAAACTTATCTAAAGAACAGTTTTGAGTTTTAAAATAATCATATAGGTCTGAAGAGATATTAATCGAACCAATGAGACTGACTCCGAACTCAGTTGCTTCATTGACATCCATGACCTTATTCTTGTCAGACTGATTCTGAAACAAAGTTCCAAGTAATGAGATATTATCCGATGTAGTAATAATTCTTCCCGGTATCACGAGATCCAAATCAATCAATTCATTTTCAAATTTTTTTAGAACTTTTCTCATTTGATCTTTATCAATTGAAAACCCACCAACGGCATCGTTATTTGGGCTTGGAGCACCATAGGTCTGGAAGACGAGCTTAATCACATATTCAAGCATCGCAATCTCAACGATTGCATCAGCATTTCTCTTCGATCCCACCACAAAGTAGGGAGATAAAAACTCTCCTTTCATGAAACGATATTTCTTAGTGATTCTTTCGAATTGATCTAGCTCTGCCTGGTGCTCAGGGTATGTATGACGATATTCATCAAAATCAATCGTCTCTTCCACCGGTCTTGTACTATCAAGTTGGGCCTTAAATTTATCGTAAATACGATGGAAGACAGTACCCGTTTGAAGGAGGGACTTGGCATGAGTAAAGAGATTTTTAAGCTCCACTCCTTTGACGTCAATAGAATTACCCTTCATCACAATTTTTTTAACTTCAGCAATTAAGTTTTTAAACTTCTCAATGTCGAACTCGTCTTTTTCGATGAAGACTTTGGCTGCATCGATCGCCTCTTGCACAGTAAAAAGAATCTCAGTATCGCGATTATTGAGTGGGCCTTGTGTAATCATATCGTAGAGATCATTAATATCTCTTTTCAGAAGCTGAAGAATCGATTCCTGCTTTAAGATAATGTACTTATATCGAACGATATCAAGACCGATTAAAAGCATATGATCAAAATTTAAAATAACTTTCTCTAATTCAGAGTGAGTAATGACCTCACTCTCTCCTCCAAAAAGGACCTTCTTTAGAAAAAGAACTTTTTTGGCAGATTCAATTCCCTCTCTATTCTCTTCAGTCGAAAAGCTTTCTAAAAGACGGATGATATTTAGTTTATGAACTTCTCCACCACGATCAGGATTAAAAATTGTTCTGAGCGCTTGGATGATCGCCTTATTAGCGCCAGAGACTCGGTCTCTATGGTTTTGATGAAGAGCATAAGTGACTGGTGATTCATTTTGGAAAATGGGACCAAAATTGAGGGCAGCTTCCTGGTTAAAAATTAAAGCGAAGTTTATAACCTTATCAATCGTTTGCTTAGAAAGGAAATTTGGATCTTCACCTGTAATCAAATGTCCAATATCAAAGACTGATTTTAATCCTCTAATCATTTCAGGTTTAACGTCAGGACGAAACTCTGCAAGATATTTTTCTAATTGAACGCGCGATAGATATCCAGGCTTTTCTGATTTCACCACTTTAACAAAAAGATTTAAATTCTCGCCTAAGCATCTGATTTGGGAACTTATGTTTTCCTCTAATATCAGTGAAAACTTTCCAACATCAAGAGCGCAATCCACAGAGAACTGTGCTCCATCTAATCCTCTCTTGACAACTTTGCTCCCTATGAGATCACCGCATCCTTGTAGGATGAAAGCAAACACTGGGATCAAAAATAAATTTTTAAGATTAGAATACATATCTTAACCCGCCATAAATTGCATCGTTATTAGTATAAGGAGACCAATAAGACTTTCCATTAGTTGGAGTGCCAATTATATTCATCCCAACATTCATCAGCAAATCTCTAGAAACTTTATAGTTTCCTCGAAACATGACTAACCTATCAGTTGTTAACATGTCATATTTTAAATCTGCAGACAGGCTATAATGCCGCCCAAAATTTCTTGAGCCTAGAAAATTTAACGCCTGATTCCAGCGTGGATCTTGAGTCAGTTCATCTTTATTTCTGTCAAAGGGAGAAAGGCGAGCGACATAATTAAAACCAATTGTATAAAGATCATTTGAACGTGAGATTCCTCCGCCAACATAATCCTCACGACGCTTTTTATTTTTAATTTCAGTATATCTTACTCTCTGATCGACATCCGGATATTCGTTTGGTCGTATGGCAATACCAGAAATATACATTTCAACATCGTGATTACGATACTTAAGAGAAGATCCATACACATCATGATAATAAAATCTTGGGTCAATCTGTGCATTCACAGTTCTCTGTACAAAGTCGACATTCACTTCAACATCTGGAGTGATCGAGTTCTCTGGTTTTCTCATGTAGAAATTATCAAAAACCCAGTTCTTGTTTTCCCAACCAATATTTGTTCCTACAGAGTAGCGAAAAATAACATCTGAAATGTTTGGATATTGAACGTCATACTTCACATCCATCAATGTACCTTCGACTTGAGCTGTCTGCGCTGGAGCATCTGACCATGGGTGTCTCGAGGTGATGGTTTGATTTTTTTTATCGATGTCTAAACCTGGATTCATTTCAGGAATATAGAGCCCAGAGAGGAATCCACGATAGCGCATACCATTTGACGACTTTCTCTCGTAAAGAAGTCCATGAAGGCCCTCTTGACCAGGGGTAAAGTAATCAAAATTTCTACGGTTGTTCAATTTCCCGAATCCCCAAAGTTTATCGACATCTGACCAAGAAAGAATTTGTCGCCCAAATCTCAGGTGATCTTTAGAAGTAAGATTCCCTCCGACATAGGCCTCTTGAACAGAGAACATTGTAAGATTCTGGTCATTCATGAGGGCGGCTACATGGAATTTTTTCTCAAGTTCTCTTCTGTAACTAGAAGTCGTCGATCTATGAAATTTAAATTCAAAGTCAGCGTTATATCGATTCCCTGGAACATTCCCCACTTGCTCGGAAGCTTGATTACTGAGAGCTCCTAGGTGACCATCGATCACTTCGGTTGCGGAGAATCCATTAGTACTCACTAATGTAAGACCAAGAACCGTTATTTTTTTAAATTTTCTAAGCACTAGATATCCTTCTTGAAGCAGTCCTCTAAAATTAATTATCGCAAAAATTCCAAAGGGGTCATTGCTGCATTGTATCAGGGCAAGTCCCTCCACTTAATGCCCTGTGCAAAACTTACAGGGTGGCCGTCTTGACTGGTGCCAAATGTAAACTATTCAAATGATAGATATTTTTGTTTGATCTTGGTTATTTAAGGGTATAGGATGCCGCCGAACGTTTTACTCCACTAAAGGAAAAACCTTGATGAAAAAGCTAACTACTGGATTTTTAATTGGTTTTATAGGCCTTTTAAGCACTGCAGAGGCATCAAACCTTCGCCATCACCCAAATCATCTTTTTGTTAAAATGAAGCAGGGTGAGGAATTGGTCAAATCCCCTCTTATTAAAAGTGCTAAGAAACTCTTTGGAAATTTGTACTTGGTTAAAACGACAAATATTGAACAATTGGCCGGAACGTTAAATGATTCTGGAAGTGTTGAATATATTCAAAAAGATTTTTTCGCTGGTAAGTCTGAGATGCCTAAGCACGAAATCCTAGATGAGGCGGGTCTCCTTGTTAAAAGACTTCAGCATTTTGATTTCACATCTTTTAATGACCCTGAGGTTGGAAAACTTTGGGCTTTTAATTCGAAAGCTGGTCTAGATGTTTCTGGTGCCTACGATGCTCTTCCATCAACTGAAGCAAAGGAAATCATTGTCGCCGTTGTAGATACTGGTGTTGATCATAATCATGAAGACCTTAAAGACATCATGTGGTCAAACGAAAAAGAAATTCGAGGCAATGGAATTGATGACGATAACAATGGTTATATCGATGATATTCACGGTCTAAATACCCTTGTTAGAGATGCTCAAGGCCGCGCGACTATGAATACGATGGCCTCTCACTGGCACGGGACTCACGTGGCCGGAACAATCGCAGCGACTCAGAATAACGGTACAGGAATTGCGGGAGTTGCTAACAACGTTAAAATCATGGCGATTAGAACTGTCCCTGATAATGCCGATGAATTAGATTCTGATATTGTTGAGGCTTTTCTTTATGCTGCTAACAATGGAGCTAAAGTTATCAACTGTTCATTTGGAAAAAAAGTGAACGAAGGTGGTATGGTTGTAAGAGATACCATCAACCAAATTTCGAAGAAAGGTGTTATCGTTGTTGCTTCTGCAGGTAACGATTCATCTGGTCCTTTTAGCTGGCATAATAACGATGTCGATCAAAAGTTCCCAGCTTCGTTTGATAGTGAGAACCTATTAGTAATTGCTTCTACGACTTCTAGTGGTGGTCTTTCTTCTTTTTCTAATATTGGCCCAACAACTGTTGATGTTGGTTCTCCAGGATCAAACATCTATTCAACAATCAATGGAAACCGTTATTCGATGGCGTCTGGTACCTCTATGGCAGCTCCAAATGCTTCTGGGGTTGTTGCTATGGTAATGGGTTATAACCCAACTCTAAAGAATACAACGATCAAAAAAATCCTCATGGACTCTGTAACAATGGTTCCAGAATTTAAAGGTCGCATTGTGACTGGTGGACGACTAAATCTTAAGTCTGCTCTTTTAAAAGCTGCTGCAAGAAGAAATACTCCAAGAATCTAAAAATTTGGGGCCCTTATCGGGCCCCTTTTTTTATCTGGCTAAACTTATCTAAAGCTGTTTTCTCCCACCCCTGCATTATCTCCTCTTCTTTTTTTGAAAGCTCATGATCATATCCAAACAAATGGATCAAACCATGAAAAAAGAGATGAATAAATTCGTCCATGTAAGAGATCCCAAATTGTTTCGCCTGACTTTTCACTTTTTGATGACAAATGGCGAGATCTCCAAGGAAAAGATTGGTGTCAGTGGAATTCATTTTTCTTAAGTCTTCGTGACTTGGAAATGAAAGAACGTCTGTAACCTTATTTTTTTCTCGAAATTCGTGATTCAGTTTTCTCATTCTTTGCTCACCACAAATGAGTAAAGAAACCTGAATAGACTTTATACTTTTAGAGGGAATTATTTTTTTCTTTAAAAGTTCTTCGACGACGAGGGAAGCAAAAGAGAGCCATTTTTTTAACTGACGCTCCTCAGAAGCTAATAATTTAACAGATGAGTCATAATCCACGATTAGGAAAGGATGTTTCTTCATAAAGGTCATGTTATCCTTTAAGGGAATCTAGCGCAAGAACAAGAGGTCATGAATGGCTTATCCAGAACTAGAAAGATGTATTGAAGTTGTAAAGGCATTAAGACATCCGCAAACGGGTTGTCCTTGGGATTTAGAACAAACCCACCAAAGTCTTCTAAAATATCTTATCGAAGAATCTTATGAATTTGTTGAAGCTGTCGAGGAAAATAATCCTAACCACATGGAAGAAGAAATTGGAGATGTCCTATTTCAAGTTCTTCTTCACACCACAATAGGCGAAGAGAAACAAAATTTTTCTCTGGAGACTTCTGCAAAAGTTCTCGCAGATAAATTAATAAGACGACATCCTCATGTCTTTAAGACACAGGATTTAAAGCTAACCTCAGAACAAGTACTAGAGAATTGGCAAAAAATAAAAATAGAGGAAAAAGGAAAAACAAAATACGCCATCAATGAAAAAGATCTCCATGCTCCTGCTCTTGAGTCTTCCTATAAAATCGGAAAGAAATCAACGAGAGTCAATTTTGACTGGGCCAACTACCAACAAGTCTTGATGAAAGTTGAAGAGGAATGGCAAGAGGTAAAAGAGGAGCTTCCACCAACTGGCCAATACAACAAAGAAAGAGTCCAAGAGGAAATCGGTGACCTCCTCTTTAGTGTCGCTCAACTCGCTAGACATCTGGATCTTAATCCTGAGGAATGCCTTAGGATGGCCAATAAAAAATTTATTAAACGCTTCAATAAGGTTGAAGATATTGTCATCTCAACCGGCAAAAAGATTGAAGAAACTCCTCAGGAAGAACTAGAAGAACTTTGGGTGAGAGTAAAAAAGAAATGAAACAATTAAAGTCACAATTTCATAAATTAAAATCTGAAAATCGACTTTTTGGTTTAACGAAACCAGTCATTGCTATAACCGGAGGTATCGCTACGGGTAAAAGTTCCGTAACAGAGATACTTCGAAGGAAGGGCTTAGGTATTATTGATGCCGATAAGCTGGTTAAAAGCATCTACCAAACAAAAAAAGCAGAAGAGTATATTCAAATGAATATTCCTGAAGCTTTTTCAGAGGAAGGAATAGATTTTAGAAAGCTGAGAGAACTTTTTTTTGAATCTCCCGAGATAAAGAAAAGTATTGAGGAATTTATCTATCCTAATTTGAAGGATGCTTTTTTAAAAGAAGCCTCTACCATGACTCAGCAAAATTTTTACATCTATGATGTTCCCCTCCTCTTTGAGAGAGGTATCGATGTAAAAGTAGATGCGATTATTGTTGTTTATGCTCCAAAAGAGATTCAAATTGAAAGAGTGATTCAAAGAGATCGATGCTCTAGAGACTTAGCGGAGAAAATTCTTTCGGAACAATTTGATATTGAGTCAAAAAAAACGAAAGGTGATTTTGTGATTTCAAACGCTGGTTCAAAAAATGAGCTTGCAGCAGAAGTAGATAAGCTTCTGCTGCAATTGTTTACCGAAAACTAAATGGGACTTTTATAATTTTTTGGGCTAATAGGCATACAGCGGCCTTTAGCGTATTGGTAAATTTCCCAATTACGAAACCACCCTTCTTGTTGGTACTTAACACATTTAAGTCCAACGTCGCATGTAAATTCGAACATTCCATCGGACAATCTTTTCCCCTGAGCATCAAACACGGCACAGTTTTGACCTTGTAAACCTCTCAGCTCACAAGCACGAAATTTTTCTCGTCTCTCTTCCACACAGCGAGGAAAGTTTTTTATACGGGCCAGGGCAATGACTTCATTATTGAACCATTTATAGCAATGTGTATCGACGGCACATTTTGTCTTCGGGTGAGAAAACCTTAAGCCCGATATAACGTTTTTCATCATGACATTTAATGAGTCAGCGATCGTAAGAGTATTTGTGGCCTTCGCCTTTAAAAAATCATTATGACAGATCTGACTTAAATATTTTAAAGTGGCTGATTTTCCATCGATATACTCTGGCACTTCAATTCTTCGAGAAGTTAAACTTACTGATTGTGAGATGGTCTTTGTGACAGAGGTTCCCCCTCCCATTCCGGCCATAGAAAAACCACCGGAGCCAGTATAATCAGAGCTGAAATCTAATGAAGCGTCACAGGCGAATGAAAAAAATCTTCGCTTAAATTTTCCATTTTCTTTTATCGCCTTTCCAAGTTTATCCTTTTTCACAAAATCAAAATTTCCGTCAGGTAAAAGAGCAGGTGCAAGGCCCTCGGCCATGATTGTCGCATTTGTTTTATATTCTCTTCTAAATGCGATTGTTGGGCCGGCCTCAACCGCAACTCCCAAAAATTCGACTTTAATTTGAAGACTCACTCGAGAATCCGTCTTACTCATTTCATCTGTTTTAATAGTTAAATTTGAAGTGGAGACCCATCTAGAACTTTCAAGGTCCGACACTAAAGATTCAACTAATTCGGCTTTCGTGGCATATTCTGTGGGGTGATTTTTGTCGCTAGGCTTTGAGTCTCTTTCAAGACTAGAAACAAGTCCCATATCCTCGCCGGGTACATTGAGGTAGCTTGATCTCTCTTGAACGCCTTTGAACATAATCTCATTAAGATTTGTTAAGTCAGTGATTGGTTGATTCACACCTCGATTGAAGTTTTCAATCGTTTGAAGTGAGATCGCTCTTAATTCGTCTCTCAACTCTGGGGCCACAAGCTCCAAATCTTTTTCAATAGCAGCTTTGACCTCTTCGCTAGCTACTTCAAAAGATTTATCTTCCATGGCAGCTTCGATCGCCTTTTGCACCTGTAGTGATATTTTTTCAGCTAGAAGACTCGACTCTCTTTCAGCACGCTCATCTAGTGGGAGATTGTTTTTTTCGTAATTAAGTTCTCTTCGATAGGCCTCAATATTCATGGACTGTGCCTTTGCACCCAACTCCTCGAGGAACTCAACTCGGTTTTTCTTTTCTTCAAAACTTACTTGGGCAAGTGAAGAGAAAGAAAAAAGAGACACCATTAATAACCAATGAGGCTTAAGCATACAAAACTCCTGATTGATGCATGGCGAAATAGTAATCATATTCATGATTTCATTCATTTACTATTCTAGGAGTGAGTAAAAATTACAAAAACTCGAGGAGAAGAGTCTATTGAGATTTCAATAGGTTAGGCTTTAAAATTCAATTTCCATTGATCTGGGAGTTCAAAATGAACAGTTTTTTCAGTCCACGGATCGACAAAACTCATCCTGAACGCAGAAAGCATTAATCCCTCCTTGTTTTTATTGCCCTTCCCATATTTAGGATCACCCATGATGGGGTGGCCAATGAAATCCAGATGGCGTCTTATCTGATGAAGGCGACCAGTCTCTATGGTGAGCCTCAAATGAGATTCATGAGAAGTCGAGGCCAAAACTTCATAATGAGTAATCGCTTCTTTATCATCTAAGGAAGCCTTTATAGTTTCTTTTAAACCCACTTGAAGTTCCCCAGAAACGATCGATTCATATTCTTTGAGGATTTTATGTTTTTGAAAAAGATCACTTAAGAGTGCAGCTGATTTTGAGTTATAGGCAATAAGCATTAGTCCAGTTGTCTCACGATCTAAGCGATGAACGAGATAAACCTCTTTCTTCTTCACCTTTTCCACAAATCTTAATAGTGAAGCATGGTCACTTGCCTGGGAGCCCTGAGGCACAACTCCGGCCGGCTTTATCCAAACTCCATAGTGAGCGCAATCAAACACCGATTCTATATTTTTAGGCTCAGAAAGTTTAAGGACCTTGGGATCATAAAAAACTTGTATCACATCATCAGGTTGTACCATTTCTTTAAGTGCTCTAATTCTAAGTATTTTTCCTTTACCCTTTCTCTGAATCCAAACTCCTCCCTTTAAGGCCACGTCTCCGAGGTCCTTTGGTCCTAAGGGTGTTAGTTTCAAAAGGAATTCCCCCAAGGTTGTTCCTTGGGGGAAGAATTTTTTTACGGGTGATTTAAAAATTTTCATTAAGACAGAAACTGCTCTAAAGACTCACGAGAAATTTCCTGCGCCTCATGAATTTTATTCAGATCTTTTTTCATAAGGAGGTGTAAGCATTTGAAATTTTCAATAATTTTTGATTCTTCTAGACTCTGACCTTTTTGAATTTGAAGAATAGCTTCCTTCATTTCATGATCTTTTTGTGATGTGA
>CAMAYW010000040.1 GCA_945862475.1 Bacteriovorax stolpii | reverse complement strand
CCCAGAAAATAACATGTCTTGGATGAGAGACAAGTTTTTCAAGTTGAGAGCGAATTCCTATCTGCCCAAAGAAATCAGTCAGGCTTTTTGGGCGGAGTTTTGCCGCCAAAGGGAGTTCATGATCATTATTTTGGGAGAAGGCATCTAATTGCATGTCTGTTCTTACCAAAAAAATCGCATTTTGCACAGTGTCTATGGTTGACGTCATAGATGGCTAAGGGTAATTTTTCATCCTTTGGATTAAAGCTGTTTCGGCTTTCTAATGATATGCAGAAGGGGGTGTTTGAGCATGTCTACAATTGAAATTACTATTGATGACAGATTTCCTGCTGAAAAAGCGATTAAAAAATTTAAGCGTCTCTGTGATGCTTATGGAATCGTTAAGGAATATCGCGCTCGCTCTGAGTACAAAAAGCCTTCTGTTAAAATGAAAGAGAAGCTAGAAAACGCTGATAAACGTCGTCGCAAGACGGACGTTAGAGGCAAAACTCGCTCTAAGTACTAATTCCTAAGGGCCCTCTTTTGAGGGCCCTTTTTCTTTTAAAAATAATATCTAATTACGCTGTTCCATCTATTATGAATCGTCGTTAGGAATGGGGCCATTCCTTCTGGTGTTTTCTTCTTTTTTGTAAGAGTTTGATTCAAAAGATTAATTGAAAAGTTTAATGAATTTATATTTCTATTAAGGAATTCAAAGTTATTGTTTTTTGAAATCTGCTGCTGAAGAGGATGAACAAAATTAAAGAAGAAGTGTCTAAAGTCTTCTTTATAGTAAAATGGAACATATTCCACGACAGCGATTGAAAGAATGGTATTTAACTCATCTAATTCTTTAATAATTGAATAGGTTTCTTTTTTATTCTTAACCCCGGCTGCCAAAAAGAATGAAGCATTATCCAAGTGACCTTTAACTTCTTCAACTTCAGAGTCAAATTCTGAGATCAAGCGTTGTCCACTAAGGTTACTTATGTAATGCGATTTACTCTGGTTGCTTTCTGACATTAATTGGAAAGATAGAAACCTGATTTTAGAAAGCTTAGTTCTTAGGGCATTTAAATTTGTTAAACAGTTGGCATTGATTGTCCTAGGACAACTTGATTTTAATGCCTCCTTATCGGAGGTTAAGGTGTCTAACTCTTTTAAAATCGCCGTTAGATTTTTGGGAAATTCTGGAAAGATTTCTATCATCTGATAAAAATCATTCAAAATACTGTTTAACGCCGGCTTTACATTAATCATAAAAGTATCCCTCCCTATGGTTCTTTGGGCATAGGATTGGGTTGTTATGATTAAAATGAGAGTCCAAATAATTTTCATCAAACCTTTTTTGCTAAAACATCAAATACAGCATCATCAATTTCGTGAGAAATAGCACCGGTAAGTTTGGATTCTGAAATTTTGCCTTTCACCATGAGAGTCTCAGAAGAAATATAGTTTTGATATTTCTCAAAAACTTTTGCAAGTTCCGCGGTAGTATGAATCGTAATTTCAATTCTATCAGCGACATTGAAATGAGAATCTTTTCTGGTTTTTTGAATTCGATTGACCATTTCTCTGGCGAGTCCCTCATCAATAAGATTTTGATCAAGAGTACAATCCAAATCAATGGTAATAAGTCTATTGGTAAGGGCCTGTGTTCCAGGTTTAGCATTTCTTAGTACGAGGACTTCACTAGCATCAAAGTCAATATTGTTAATTGTGACTTTTCCACCATCTTCTATTTTTTGTACATCATGAGAAGAGAGTTTTTCAATAAGAGGCTTGAAGGCCCCCATCTCTTTACCAAGTTTCTTTCCAAGTACAGGTAAATTAGGTTTCGCTGAGAGAACAACAAAATCTGATTCAGTTGTGAGATATTCAACATTTTTGATGTTTAATTCAATTTTAATGTATTCCTCAAGTTTACTCATCTCTTTTAGGAGATGTTGATCTTGGTGAATCACTTTGAGTGTATTGAGCGGCGTTTTAACTTTCACTCCTTCATTAATTCTTTTTTGTCTTCCAAGTAGAACAACCTGCTGCATTCTTCCAACAGCTATCTCAAGAGTTGAATTGATTCGAGCTTCATCGGCTTCCGGGAAAGAACATAGATGAACTGACTCTTCAGTTTTGCCACCAAAAGCTTTTAACTCTTGGTAAATATGATCAGCTAAAAACGGAGCAAATGGTGCCATTAAGCGGGATAGGCATTCAAGTGTCGTGTAAAGAGTTGAGTATGCGGCCGTTTTATCTGGAGTCATTCCTTCTTCCCAGAAGCGCCTACGGTTAAGCCTTATGTACCAGTTCGTAAGATCTTCAATGAAATTGAATAACTCTGGAACTACATTGTAGAGTCGATAGTTTTGCATCTCTTGATTAACATTTTTAACGAGAGTTTGAAGTTTAGATAAAAGCCATTGGTCTAGAATATTATCAGTTGCAAGATTTCCATCTTTTGAGGCCTTAAATCCATCCACCTGGGCATACGTAGAGAAGAATTTAAATGAATTATACCAAGGAAGGAGTGCTCGACGAACCATATCCTTCACACCTTCATCAGTAAAACGAAGTTCTTCAGCTTTAACGAGACCAGAGTTTATAAGAAAGAGTCTTAGGGCATCTGCACCAAAATTTTCAATCAATTCATCTGGGGGCGTATAGTTACGAAGACGTTTACTCATCTTCTTACCGTCAGCAGCTAAAACCATTCCATTAACGATGACGTTTTTAAAAGCAGGTTTATCAAAAAGTGCCGCTGATAAAACAGTAAGTGTATAAAACCATCCTCTTGTTTGATCGAGACCTTCAGCAATAAACTCAGCTGGGAATCCATCTTTAAAAACGTCTTGATTTTCAAAAGGGTAGTGTAGTTGAGAGTAGGGCATAGATCCAGATTCAAACCAGCAATCTAAAACTTCCGGAATCCTTTTGTAGGTCCCTTCTTCTCCTGAAATGGTAAAATTAAGGTCGTCCACGTACTCTCTGTGGAGATCTTTGACTTTTACTCCAGTGTATTTTTCGAGATCAGCAATGGAGCCCATGCAAATAGTTTTTCCATTTTTATCGTTAATCCAAATAGGAAGTGGGGTTCCCCAAACGCGAGTTCTAGAAATTGCCCAGTCCCTTGCATTTTCAAGCCATTTCCCAAAGCGACCTTCTTTGATCGTCTCTGGAACCCAGGTGATTTGCTCATTCGCCTTTATCATTTTGTCTTTGATCTTTTCAACCGCAAGATACCACTGAGGCATAGCTCGATAAATAAGTGGAGTATCTGTTCTGTAGCACATTGGATAACTGTGAACGAGAGTCGATTGATGAAGGAGCTGACCACGATCTTTCAAGTTTTTAATAATATCCTTATCGGCGTCTTTGATGAACTTTCCTTCAAAATCTTTTACCGGCATGACGAATTTCGCTGATGGGTCAAGTGGAACAACGACTTCAGTAAGTCCTGCAGCCTTCATCACACGGTTATCATCTTCGCCAAAGCCTGGTGCTTGATGAACTATTCCAGTACCATCTCCAGTTGTAACGTATTCATCATTTAAAACGACAAAATACCCTTTACTCGCTAGATCAGAGTAATATGGAAAAAGGGGCTCATATTGCGTACCCTTTAATTGAGCTCCAGTCATGGTTTCAACTTCTTCGTATTTGAATACTTTCTTAAAAGCTTCAAGGCGAGATTTGGCCATGATGATAAAAATATTTTTTTCTAGGTCTTTAACTTTTACGTATTCAATTTCTGGATGAACACACAAAGAAAGATTTGAAGGAAGCGTCCAAGGTGTTGTGGTCCAAGCGGCAAGATAGGTGTTGGGATCTGTTTTTGTTCTAAATAGAATTGTGATCGCTGGATCTTGAATGTCTTGATAGTTTTGACCAGCTTCAAAATTTGAAAGAGCTGTTTGTAGGGCCGGAGAATAAGGAACAATCTTATTCCCTTGATAAATGAGTCCTTTATCCCAAATGGACTTGAAAACCCACCATGTAGACTCCATAAATGTGAGATCCATGGTTTTGTAATCATTTTTAAAATCGACCCAACGGCCTAGTCGACCAATGGTTTTTTCCCATTCGTTTACATAGCGGTCAACAATACCCCGGCATTCATCGTTGTACTTTTTTACTCCATGTTCGGCGACAAAATCACTGGCCGACATTTGGAACTTTTTATCAATTTCTTGTTCAATTGGTAGACCATGGCAGTCCCAACCAAAGCGGCGATCAACGTAGAAGCCCTTCATTGTGAAGTAGCGAGGAACAACATCCTTTAGCGTTGAGGCAACAATATGTCCGTGGTGAGGAAGACCTGTCGCAAAAGGAGGTCCATCGTAGAAAATATAATTTTTACCTTTCTTTGTTTTCTCAAGAGATTTTTTAAAAATTTCTTTTTCTTGCCAGAACTTTAAGATGTTCCTTTCAGCTTGAGCGAAAGAAAAATTTTCAGTTTGTGGTGCAGTCTCGCGTTCCATAAAGTCTCCAGAGGTCCAAAAGAGGTAAAAATGAACTCTTAATTTACCAGAAATGCCTCTCTCCGTAAATTTTCTCAAGGAGAGTCCGAGGAGAAAGACATAGGAAATTGGAATGAACAAACTGTTTTTGTCGGCTTTTGCAATGAGTCTAATGATTCACGCTTCTTTTATCGAGGCCCAAACGGAGTCTATAGACGATTTTTTAGGATTAGAGTCGGAGCTACTTCCAGAATTAAAGGGACCACAGAGGTTCACATCTCCAACTTACCAAGAAAAAATTGATTGGAGAGTAGAGGAAGAAAAGGTCATAAAGGACAGCTCGGTTCCCAACAAAGGTCAGAGATACTCTATTATCCCTTGGTCTACCCTCGTTACCGATGAGTGGCTATCTCTAGATAACTGGCTCATTCAGCGAGAAGTAAAAGATGCAACTCCTGATTGGAAAATTAGGCTTCGTCATTCAGAGCACAGGGAGATCATTGGTAAGGTTCTCCAATGTTATGGCCAGTGTCATGTCTACAGAGGAACAAATAAATCGAGAGCACAACATTTAAGCCGTATTCATGAAGGTGATGAATTTGTTACAGACAAAGATTCTGTGGCATGGATTTACATGATTGATGGAACTTTAATGAGACTCTCTCCAGAATCTTCGGTCAGTTTACAGGAAATAAATCTTTCACCCAAAGAATTTTTTTACCTTATTAGGCTTAATCAGGGGCATATTTTTTGGCACACGAGACAGAAAAAAGAATTGGCCAAAGACTTGTCTCCTGAAACTGATAGTTTGAGTTTGCCTCTTATGGTGAGAGAGTCTAACCTTCAGTTTTTTGAAAGACACATTTACAACCGCCAAAACACTCAACAAAGACTCATGGAATTTATTGATTTAGATGAAAATGCAATCCTAGAGCAGTATAAATCCTTAAATAATCTCCGAATAGAGAACGATAAGATCATGACCACATCTACAAATGTGATGCTTGTTACTCCCACCGGAACGTTATCGTCAGTCAATACGAGCTTTGATGCTGTCTATACTCTAGGAGCAGAGGCTTTTTTCAAAGTAAAAGAAAATAATCCAGATAAAAAAATGTTACTTAATCTCAGAGGCTATCTTTCAGATAATCAAAATGAAATTCTTGATGAATCTTGGTATAAGGTCGAAGCTAACGGAAGATCTTTCTCAAAACTCGATGAGGTTCCAGGAACGCTTCAAGTCCTAGAGCTTTTAACAAAAAGAATAAGAACCATCGAACTTGCCAGAGAAATTTGGGTCAAACAGTTTACACTTCCTATGTTTCCCTTATTGGCCCAGCCTGAAAAAATGGCAGTTGAATTTGGGTATACAATCTGGGGAGAAAATCTTCAAGAAAGATTAAAGTTTCTATATGAATATACAAGACGGGTTGAGACAACAAATCTTAAGTCCATCAATAATCTTCTGGCAAGACTGGAGGGAACAGATCAAAAGGTTAACAATGAAATTACGGAGGCGTTATACCGTCAAAGTTTAAAGCACTATCTTTTAGGACTCAAATCAAAGTATGATAACAAAAAAATTCGTGTCAGAGAAATGAGTGACGTTCAATATTATGTTTGGATATTAAGAAATGGAAAATTCTAAATTTAGTTTAATCTTGGCCTCTGCTTCTCCCAGGAGAAAAGAACTTTTCGGATATTTGGGAATTCCTTTTCAGATTAAAGCACTTAACGTCTTAGAAGAATCTTTAGAAAAAGATCCAATAAAGTTTTCATCTGGAATTGCGAAGTTAAAAGGAGAGGCAGCTGTAGAGGAGTTAAAACGATTAAAACTTCCTTCTCCTCTTTATGTTGTTTCAGCTGATACGATCGTTTGTTTGTCCGGTAAAATATATGGCAAACCACAAAATAGAGATGAAGCTTATAACTTCTTAATGGAGTTATCAGGTAAAACTCATTCTGTATTTACTTCCGTCTATGGGCAACTACTGATTAATGGTGAGTCTAGGACTTTAAATTTCACTGAAGAATCTAAAGTTACATTTAATAATATTAATTCTATTCTTATGGATAACTATCTATCGACTGGTGATTCGCTAGATAAGGCTGGAGCTTATGGAATACAGGGGCCCTCTCTAACATTTATCTCGAAAGTTGAGGGGGATTATGCAAATGTCGTTGGATTTCCATTAAGTCGATTTATTCAAGAGACGCAGACTTTTTTTGAATCACTATTAAAGGATAGGGGATCATGGCAAAAATTATTTTAATATTTTTTTTATTCATCGGTTTTGAAGTTCATGCGGACCTTTTCGATTTTGTCTCAGGAGGCGGTGGAAATGATTCTAGGATTTCTCAGCTGGTGGAAAAAATTAAGAAATTAGAAATCAAAGAAGGACCTGACTTTGAGGAAGGTTTTAATCAACTCATTAAGGGCATCGAGTTAGCTGTAGAGGATGAAAAACTCTACTGTTCAGGTGAATCTGTTAATAGTAAGGGGAAGACACTTCCAGCTTCTCAGAAACAGTTTTGTATTCGAGAATTGAAAAAGCATTATTTAGCAGCGAATGAAGTTATTTTTGAAACAAAAAAGAAATATCTCGGATTCATTCATCAAAAACAAATTCTACGACTTTCTGAAATCCAGAATAGTTTAAAATCTGACATTGAGAAAAGCTTCTAATCTCTTGCGACTTGCTCTTCCATTTTTGAATTAAGACTTGCCACAGTTGTCTTTGGCTTTAAACTTCTCACTGCAACCATTGATCTCATGGGGCGCAAACTTTTAGGCTTTGTTTTTTGGTTTAGTTTTTCGAGTGAGATAATTTTCGTGTCAAATGTTTCTTTTGTCTTCATATAGAACCTCGGGTTAATTGCATTTTAAGTAAAACGCCTAACCCTACTGTATGAAACAAAAGAGTTCAGGCAAATCGATTAGGGTGTTTATTTCCCAATTCGTTACTCCTGTTAAAATAGGCATTTTCTCATCGGTAACCTTCAAATAAACTTGAGTATTACCTTCAGATACACACACATCCAAATTATAGCACTTATACCACTTGGACGGTTAAAGTAGGGAATTTTTACCGATTCTCATTTTGGTATCTGAAACATCTCCCCTTGGTTACACTAATAAAGAACGTAATATTCACAGGTTAGGGTTAGTATGGGTAAGTTTATTCTACCTCTTATTTTTGTCATTTATGGCTGCTCACTCCAAAAAATCGCGTTGCGAACGACGACACCTATATTCGAAACCTCTTCAGACGTCATGATGAAAGAGAGAAATTGGGATGTCGTGAGAGAGTCCGCCCCGGCAAACTTAAAATTTTTAGAAGTCCTTTGGGAAAATGATAAATCAAACTACCGTCTTCTCTCAGTCATGATTAAAAGTTATTCTGGGTATGCTTTTTCAGTTTTGGAAACCCTCGCTTTTAATGATGAAGTATTAGGAATTGAGGATTCTCATTGGAGAGGAATGGCGATCGATCATTACACGAGAGCGTTCGACTATGGACTCGTCTATTTAGCGCATAAAAAGATTACTTCCAAGGATTTATTGGCCAATGAAGAGGATGTTTTAATTGAAAAACTTAAAACGTTAAAAAAAGAAGACTTAACTGCACTTTTATATACGGCACAGTCTTGGGCGAGCTTAATTAATTTACAAAAAAGTAACGTCGCACTCGTTTCTCAGGTTTCAAAAGTTAAAGCTTTGTTTGATAGGGTCTGTGAATTGAATCCTGGAATTGACGGAAATGTTTGTGATCTTTTTTACGCTCAATATTTTGTCTCTCGACCAAAGATGCTTGGTGGAGATCCTGAAAAAGGAGAGAAGCTATTTATTGAAGCTATAAAAAAATATCCTAAAAATCTACTGATGAGAATTAGCTACATTCAGTATTATTTAATTCCAACGATCGATATTGAAAAATATGAAGTTGAATCAAAAGCTCTTAAAGAAGAAATTTCAACATGGGATAATCTAAATCGAGATACTTTGGAGAATGTTTCTCCCTACAAAGATCTGCAAGATTTAAATTTATATAATTCTATTGCTAAGAAGCGCTTGCAAATAATCGAAACAAATAAAAATAAAATATTTTAAGGATCATTTATGTATAAGATCATATTATTCTGTTCAGTACTCTTTTCGTTAAATGTTTTTGCCTCCCAACAAATCAAGCTCGCAGTTCTTGTTCCAGAAGGAACGACTTGGGGAAATAGCTTGAAGAAATTTTCAAAAGAAGTGAGCTCTTTAACTGGAGGAGAGGTTAATTTTAAAATTTATTACGGAGGAGTCTCGGGGGATGAGCCTGATGTGCTTAGAAAAGTAAGGATAGGACAATTACATGGCGGAATATTTACTGGTAAAACACTTGGGGATATTAATGGCGATGTTAGAGTCATGGAAATTCCTTTTACTTTCTATCAAAATCAAAAGAAGGCTTCCGACACCTTGGTTAAGCTGACTCCTCAATTTGATCTCGCCTTTAAAGCAAAAGGATTTGTAAATCTTGGTTTCTATGAAATTGGACAGGTCTATGTCGTTTCAACAAAAAAAGTTTCCAACTTGAACGAATTAAAAGGCGTCAAAATCTGGTCATGGGAAGGAGACCCTCTCGTTGGTGCAATGCTCGAGTCTCTCAAGCTTGTGAGCGTTCCACTGGCCCTTCCGGATGTTCTCTCTTCTTTATCTACTGGAATTATTAATGCCGCTTATGCTCCACCTCTCGCCATACTCGCTCTACAGTGGAACACCAAGGTAAAGTATTTAGTCGACTTTCCAACTGCATTCTCTATTGGTGCCCTTCTGATATCAGATAAAATATGGTCCAAAATTAAACCTGATCATCAACAAAAGATTCTCATGGTTTCAAAGAAGTATGTAAAAGAAGCAAATGATAAATCAGTGGAGGAAAGTGAGTCCTCGAAACAATTATTAAAAAAATCAGGAATTGAATTTGTCTCATTTCCTGAAGCCGACTACAAAGCCGCTGCGGGAGTTCGCTCTGAAGTGATCAATAAACTAAAAAATAAGTATATTTCAGCAAAAGTTTTAGATCTTTTGGAGAAAGAGACAAAATAATGGAGAAATTATTTAAAAAATTTGACAGCTTTTTAGAAAAATTGAGTCGATGGAGTCTCATCTTTTCTCTCTACTTTATCTTAGGCTTTGCTGTTCTTTCAATTATTCTAAGATGGATTGGCCAGACCCCACTTTGGATTGAGCCCCTTATAAGGCATGTTGTCTTTTTATCTGCATTTTTAGGTGGCTCACTTGCAACAAGTAAAGGTGCCCATATAAAAGTAGATATCCTTACACACTTTGTTGAAAACTCTTCTTCAAAAGTAATTCATTGGCTTCATCGAAATTTAATTGCACTTTTTGGTTTCGTTACCTGTGTAGCGCTCACCAAGTCGGCCTGGGACTTTTTCTTGGTTGAGCGAGAATTCGGATCGGTCGCATTCTTGGAAATCCATTCCTCATTTCTTGTTGGAATTATTCCATTTGGTATGCTTTTAATATCACTTAGATTTTTAAATAGGTTAATGATTGGTTTGATGGAAGGGGATTCACGTGAACATCATCGCCTATAGTTCTATTTTGATCCTAGCACTTCTTGGTGCCCCGATTTTCACTGTCATGGCAGCTCTGGCATTAACTGCTTTTTATTTTAGCGGGATAGAATTATCTGCTGTCGCCGTCGAAATTTATCGCTTGGCCTCTGCTCCAACGATCTTAACGATTCCTCTTTTTACCTTCGCTGGGTATGTCTTAGCTGAATCGAAAGCACCCATACGTCTTCTTAGATTATCTCAAGCTCTCCTTGGATGGTTGCCTGGAGGAGTTGCTATTGTCTGTCTTTTTGTTTGTGCATTTTTTACAGCGTTTACTGGGGCGTCTGGAGTCACCATTATTGCCTTGGGAGGACTTCTTTTTCCAATTTTAATTCAGGAAGGTTATTCTGAAAAATTTTCTCTCGGGCTTATTACGACTTGTGGTTCATTAGGTTTACTATTTCCTCCAAGCCTCCCGATTATCCTCTATGGAATCATAGCAAAGGTTGATATTGACCAACTTTTTCTTGCCGGACTCATACCAGGGTTTGTTTTAATGCTAATCTTAGGGTGTTATTCGATTTTTAGTGCAAGAAATATTAAAAAGAATAAAAAATCTTTTTCATGGAATGAATTGAAGTCATCGGTTCTAGAAGCACGCTACGAAATACCCCTTCCTGTTTTTGTTTTAGGGGGGATTTACGGTGGTTTCTTAACTGCAACGGAAGCAGCTGCCCTGTCGGCATTTTATGTACTTTTTGTTAATACGCTTTTAACAAAAGATTTGTCACTTACAAAGGATCTTCCCAAGGTCATTGTTGAATCACTTACTTTAGTTGGAGCGATCCTTCTCATTCTGTGCTGTGCCTTAGGTCTTACAAACTATTTGGTTGATGAAGAAATTCCCATGAAGATATTAGAAGAAATGAGAATTCTTATAACAAATAGATATCTCTTCTTGTTTGTTTTAAATATATTCCTTTTGATTGTTGGCTGCCTAATGGATATTTTTAGCGCGATTATTGTCGTGGTACCACTGATATTGCCGATCGCTGAACAATTTGGTGTTAATCCTCTTCATCTTGCTATCGTTTTTCTTACCAATTTAGAAATTGGTTACATTACTCCACCTGTGGGGATTAACCTTTTTATTAGTTCTTTTAGATTTAATAAGCCTGTGAT
>CAMAYW010000039.1 GCA_945862475.1 Bacteriovorax stolpii | reverse complement strand
CCATAGTTGAACATCACTTTCTGCTTCTCAAGAAGTCGAACAGTAAAGTCCGAAAGCTTCTTACGTTGCATACCGTGTTGTCCTGGACCATACGGTTTTCTTTCTAGTGCACCGGCCTTACCAAGACCAGGTAGTTCCACGCCAAGTCGGCGTTGGATTTTGAAGCGCGCGCGCCCCATGTCGATTTTTGCCATAAATTCTCCTTTAGGCAGCAGCAGGAAACAATAATATTAGATCTCGAACAGGGAGCCTGCATTCCTCACACAGTTCAGAGAGTGGGAATAGTAGTAAAAAGCTAAGCTTTTGGCAAACTTATAAAAGAGAAAGATGATTTAACTATGCGAGTCAAAATAAATTTGAGGCATAATGAATCCTAAATGACCTAGAGGATTTTATGAAACCAATTGCCTTTATTATTCTAGCAACTGTTTTAATTGTAGGGACTTACTTAAATCAATTAGAGCCAGAAGTGAGTCAGAAAATCATGATTGAAGATTCCGTGGGCAGCACGATGGCCGCCCCGTTATCTCGTTAATTTTGATTATTTACCCTGAAGCTTAGGGAGAAGATTTCCCATTTCAATTGCTGCCATGGCAGCATCCCAACCTTTATTTCCGGCCTTGGTTCCTGCTCTTTCGATCGCTTGTTCAATGGTATCTGTTGTTACAACACCAAAAATTGTTGGAACTTTAGTTTTAAGACTAACGTGAGCGATGCCTTTAGCCGTTTCAGAACAAACATAATCGTAATGTGAGGTTGATCCTCTAATAACAGCTCCCAGGCAAATGACGGCATCATATTTTCCTGATTCTGCTAGAGCGAGAGCAGCAACAGGAATCTCGAAGGCCCCTGGCACCCAAATTTCATCGACATTTGTTGGGTTCACATCATGACGACTCAAACAATCATGGGCCCCACCAACAAGTTTTGAAACGATGAAATCATTGAACCGAGAGGCGACAATGGCAACTTTCAGTTTTGTTCCGTTTAGTGATCCTTCAACTTTCATAGAGACTCTCTTATTGATTAAAAATATTTTGTTTTAACAAAGGGCCTAGTTTCACTTTTTTAGTCAGAAGATATTGGGCATTTTTTTGGTTCGCATTTATTTCCAGTGGTGCACGTTCAACACTTTTTAAACCAAGGCTTCTTAAAGCAGCAATCTTCAGAGGATTATTGGTTAATAATTTAATATTTTGAATTTTAAAGTACTTTAAAATTTGCGAGGCCATCGTATAGTCTCGTGCGTCCACGGGAAAACCTAATTTCAAATTAGCCTCTGCCGTATCAAGACCTTTGTCTTGTAGCTGATAGGCCATAACTTTATTGTATAAACCAATTCCTCGTCCCTCTTGTCTTAAATAAATAATCGCACCAGAGCCGTTTTCTTCTATGAGTTTTAATGAATGGGCCAGTTGGTCTCCACAATCACAGCGGTAGCTCCCAAATATGTCGCCTGTTAAGCATTCGGAGTGAACTCGTAATAGAGTCTGTCCTTCCTGAAATTTTTGAGGCTCTCCCTTGATTATCGCAACATGCTCCTCTTTTAATAAATCAGAACGGAAGATATACATTTGAAATTCACCGAATTTAGTCGGCATTGGTACTGATTCAACTGAACTAATGAGATTTTCATTTAATTTTCGATAAGAAATTAAATCAGCAATTGAAATCATTTTTAGCTGAAATTTATCTGCAAGTTCACAAAGATCAGCATACCTTGACATGGATCCATCTGGGTTCATGATTTCACAAATGACACCCACAGATGAAAAACCTGCCAGTCGAGAGAGGTCAACTGAAGCCTCCGTATGGCCTGGTCTTTCGAGAACACCACCTTCTTTTGCAATAAGTGGAAAAATGTGTCCCGGACGAACAAAGTCTGAGGCCGTGGTTTCTTTTTCTGTTAGAAGTTTTATCGTATGGGCACGATCTTTAGCAGAAATGCCGGTGCTAATTTTTTCTTTCGCATCAATTGTTACTGTAAAAGCTGTTCCATGAGAGGCGGTGTTTTGTTCAACTTGTAGTTTTAGATCAAATTATTTCGCAAGCTCAGTGGATAGAGGAGTACAGATGAGCCCTCGTCCAACCGTTGCCATGAAGTTAATGGCCTCTGGGGTCACCATATCGGCCGCCATGATAAAGTCACCTTCATTCTCACGATCTTCATCATCCACCACAATAATCATGCGGCCAGACCTCAGTTCATTGAGGGCGGATTCAATAGTATCTAAAGGGCGTAATTCATTAGTCTTCATATTTTACGTTAAAAAAGTTTCGGGCCCATTCCTGATTTTTTGACTGATCTGGGTTAAATTTCAGGAAGTTCTCGATGTATTTTGCGATCATATCTACCTCGAGATTGAGGACATCTCCAACTTTTTTAGAGGATAGTGAAGTCTTTTCCAAGGTGTGGGGGATGATGGCGACGGTAAGACTTGAGTCGGTGAGACGGGCAATTGTAAGGCTGATGCCATCGAGTGCGATTGAACCCTCTGAAATCATGTATTTACGTAATTCTTTAGGGAATGAAACCTCAATTTCCCAGTTCTTTCCCGTCATTTGGATTTGTTTAATTTTTCCAAGAGCATTGACGTGACCTTGGACAAAATGACCTCCTAGTCTGTCATGGGGTCTTAAACTTAATTCCAAATTGACTTTATCTTGGGGTTTAAGTGATCCGATAGATGTCTTCTCAAGAGTCATATGCACTGCTTGAACTCTAAATGTGTCACCCTGAATTTTTGTGGCCGTGAGGCACACTCCATTGGTTGCAACAGAGTCATCAATTTTTATCTCTTGAATAAGATAAGGTGCCTTAATGACAAATTCTTTGCCTTCAGGGTTAGTGGTGATGGATTCAATCGTTCCTACTTCTTGAATGAGTCCTGTGAACATTTTATTCGTCCCGTGATGTAATGGTCATTTCCGATCCATTGAGTTTCTATATTTGTGATGAAAGGTCTATTTTCAAGTTTTGAAAAATTGAGTTCAGTAAAGAGATCCTTACCAGCACCTATAAAACTTGGATTTTGATACAACGAAATCCGATCAATCAAATTCTCTTTCATGAAGGCAGAAGCGAGTCCAGCTCCACATTCAAGTAAGATATTAATAATTCTTTTTTGATAAAGATCATTCATCGCATCTTTCAGATGAGTGATCTTCACAACTTGATCTTCTGGGAAAATAAAATCTATGTTTGATTGGGTATAAATGAGAGTTCGGTGTTTAAATTCATCCTGAAAAAGATGATGATCCTTTGGAAGTTTTCCAGATTTAGTGAGGACAATCCTCCATGGCTGAATTCCCTCAAAATGAGGAATTCTCACCGTAAGTTTAGGGTTATCTTTTCTTACAGTTTCTCCACCGACTAAAATTCCTTGATGAAGAGCGCGAAGTTTTTGCACATCAAATCTTGCTTCTTCGCCAGTAATCCATTTTGATTCACCTGAGGGGAGAGCGATCTTTCCATCTAGAGATGTGGCTGCCTTGAAATGAATAAAGGGCCTTTTTAATCTTTCAGATAGGAAAAAAACTTCATTAAGTCTCTCACCTTCCTCATTAAGAATTCCATGAATCACCTCGATACCATGGGAGCGTAATAATTCTATGCCTTTTCCATTTACATTTTCATTTGGATCAATATTACAAAAAACAACTTTTTTCACACCCTCTTGAATGAGTCTCTGTGAGCAAGGAGGAGTTGATTTATTGGTGTGGCAACAAGGTTCAAGATTTACATAGACCGTAGCACCCTGAATGGATTCTTTGGCTTTTTTTATAGCGTCAAGCTCGGCGTGATCTCCACCTTTTTTCTGATGAAAACCTTCACTAATAATCCTGCCGTCCTTAACTATCACTGCCCCAACCATCGGATTGGGCCAGGTTGAGCCATGGGCCTTGGAGGCCAGTTCAAAAGTTTTTCGGATATAATCTTCGTTAGTCATCAGATACTTCCAAGTCTTGGAACACTTTTCCTGCGGGGTCTTTTTTAAGCTCCTCAAGATAAAGCTCCAATGAATATGAAGGGGTGACTCCGAGCCACTCTTTAATTGTTGAATGAGAGATATTGAAATTAAGCCACTTAAAGATACAGGATTGTCGAAGAGATTTTGCTGTCATTTCAGATTTTAACTCTTTTCTTAAATCTTCGAAAAAAAGCTCCGTTCCTCTTGGAGAGAGTCCTCCGGATAAAATTTTATAAGGATTAGCATTGAAGAGGAGTTCTTCAATCTCAAGATCTCCCGTTTTGAGGTGATCTTGCAGAAGAGCTTTATAGGATTGAAAGTCTTTATTAAAAACGGAGGGAAGAGGAATTGAATAAGGATCTCTTTTGGGATGATCCACCATGACTCTGTAATTATTTTTATCTTTTAGAATTCCTCCAAAACGAAGTTTTGCAATATCAGAAACTTTAAGACCAGCTCCATAAATCAAATGAAAAATAATGATATTTCTGGAGTGGACTATTTTTATAAATCCCTCTGACTCTTTATCTCTTTTTTTAAGGAGAAGGTAAGCATTAATAATTTCAGAGAAGGGAGTTGGCTCTGGATTATCTAGAACTTTTGGTGACACTGCCATTTTCTTTAGGGGATTCTCCTGGAAAATATTTTGTGTCATCAGGAAATCAAAAAATAATCTGAGTGCCTGTACTCTTCTTCGAACAGAGTTTGGAGATCCGTATTTTTGATCTAGATACTGTGAGTATTCTTGAACTTGGATATTGGTAAAAGTTCTTATTTTGAGGTGTTGCTGCTTATCAATTAAAAAAGTATTGAAGCATTGGAGATCGGCTTTATAATTTTTTACCGTATTAAAACTTTTCCCCTGCTTTTCTAAAAGTCTTAAAAAATCGTGTTGTTTATCAATTAAGTTCCATTCCATGGGTTCGTATATTACGAAAAAGGCTTGGATATGTACAGCATTTCCGATACTCTGTGGGCCTTTCGGAGGATTCAATGATTACGGTTTCTAATCTGACTAAAAACTATGGTGGGCAGGTACTTTATACGGGTGGATCTTTTTTTATAGGTCCAGGGGAAAAGGTTGGTCTCGTGGGTCCTAACGGAGCGGGTAAAACATCTCTTTTTAGACTAATCATGGGGGAAGAAAGACCTGATGCAGGTAATGTGGATTACTCTAAAAGTTTAAGGCTTTGCTATTTTTCACAAAACGTTGGAGAGCTTAAGGGAAGAAGTGCTCTTGAAGAAGTTATTCATGGAAATATTCGCTTGGGGTTTCTGAAAACGGAAATAGCAAAAATAGAAAAGGCACTCGAGGACGGAGAGTATTCAGATGAAATGCTCGAAAAACTTGGTGATTACCAAACTGAATTTGAAAAGCTTGGTGGCTACGATATTGAGTATCAAGCCGCAGAGGTTCTCACAGGCTTAGGTATCATGCCCGATGAGCAGCAGAGACCAGTTGAATCATTCTCAGGTGGTTGGAAAATGAGAATTGCTTTAGCGAAGGTTCTCGCTCAGAGGCCAGAATTTATTCTAATGGATGAGCCCACGAACTATCTTGATTTAGAGAGTATCGTTTGGCTCGAAAATTGGCTTAAAAATTTTAAAGGCTCAGTCTTCATGACGAGTCACGATCGTGACTTTATGAATGGCATTGTAAAAAAGGTTGTAGAAGTCAACCACAAGACAATTACTGTTTATTCTGGGAATTACGATTATTATGAGAAAGAAAGAGAGATCAGACGTGAACAACTGATCGCTAGTTCTGAGCGCCAAGAGGCGATGTTAAAAAAAGAAGAAGAGTTTATTGCAAAATTTGCGGCAAGGGCATCTCATGCAGCTCAAGTTCAATCACGCGTAAAAAAATTAGATAAAATTGAAAGAATTGAAGTGATGCCAGAGGATCAGGCGATCAATTTTGAATTTCCAAAACCTCCTCGCTCTGGGAATGATGTTGTGAAAATGGATAATCTGGCGAAGGTTTGGGTCACTCCTGAGGGTAAAGAAAAAAAGGTATTCTCAGGTGTTTCTGGACTTGTACGCAGATTGGAAAGAGTTGCAGTTGTGGGAGTGAACGGTGCTGGAAAATCAACACTTCTGAAAATTATTTCGGGTTTAACTGAAGCTTCTGAAGGCCAGGCCGTAATTGGGGCGAACGTCAATATTGGATATTTCTCTCAATACTCTATGGATGTGCTTAATCCAAATAAGACAGTATTTGAAGAAGTGAGAGACAGAGTTAAAGATAAATCTGATGGATACATGAGAAACCTTCTCGCCGCTTTTTTATTTCGTGGTGATGATGTTGAAAAGAAAGTCTCTGTCCTTTCGGGGGGAGAGAAATCGCGACTTATTCTGGCCACAATACTAACCAATCCATGTAATTTACTTATATTGGATGAGCCTACTAACCATTTGGATATAAAATCTCGTGAAGTATTAGTTGAGGCGCTTAAAAATTATGATGGAACGATCTTAATTGTTTCCCACGATCGTCACTTTTTAAAACAGATTACAACTCAAGTCGCTGAAGTCGATAAGGGTGGTGTTCGTTTTTATCCTGGTTCCTATTCTGAATATTTAAACCAAGTAGGAGAGCACTAATGTCGACCCAGATTAAACTAACTCCGAATGAGATTCTGATGAAACAAGGTGATAAGTCCTCCGCTATGTATTGGGTAAAGTCTGGTCAATTAGTGGTTTTAAAAAAGCAGGGATTAGAAGAGGTCGTTCTAGGACACATTGTAAGTGGGGAGCTTGTTGGAGAACTTTCATTTTTAGATGATGAGCCTAGAAGTGCTACAGTTAAAGCGGTTTTACCTACTGAGCTCATTGAAATTCCACGTGAAACATTCGAAAATATTTTTAAGACTCAACCCAAATGGCTAGAAATCTTGGTTAAGACTCTTGCCGAAAGACTTCGAAAGGCCAATTCTCGTATTCGAGTTTGATTATAAATAGTTGTATTTTCACCATTCTGCGCTGCAGAATGGTGAAAATTTACATGCCTCGTCTCTAGGATTGCGAAAGCACATCAAAACCATTAGAACTGCCTCATTACAAATTTGCTGAAGATTCCGAGGATCTTCAGAGTAGACGACCTTAAGGTGATATATGTCACGTCCTCGATTACATTCGACACTTGAACTTGTGTTTGAGAATAGAGAAGTTTTATCCTCTGTCCTTAACCATGAAGATTTCAGTGAATTCAAAAAGAAATTTTCTTTAAATATACCCGTCAATGATCTTTCACAGGCATTTATTCATAAATCTTTTTCTCATGAATATAATGTTTCTCACCAAGAGCAATTAGAATTTTTGGGAGATGCAGTTCTCCAGTTAATTTTAACGGATGAACTTTTTAGAAGATTTCCTGACTACAAAGAAGGACAACTTTCTAAATTAAGATCAGCTCTCGTTAATGAGAAAAGTCTTTCCACTATTGCGAGAGGCCTTAATCTAGGGAGTCTTCTCGTCGTTGGTAAGGGTGAGTATAAAAAAAGACTCTTTGAGCAAGATGTTGTCCTGGCCGATACATTTGAAGCACTCCTCGCTCAAATCTATCGTCTTCATGGGTTGAAGTTTACCAGTGATCTCTTTTTAAATTGGCTCAGTGATTTTATTCCAGATGCATTTTCAGATCAATTTTTAGATCAATTTGATGCGAAATCAAAGCTTCAGGAGAGAGTTTTAGCTAAATACAAGCAGCTTCCAAAATATACATCAAACCCTGTTGGTGATGAATTTGAAATCACTGTTTGGATTAATGATCTAGCGACGGCCAAGGGCATCTTCTCCTCAAAAAAATTGGGAGAAAAAGAACTGGCGCAAGACATATTGAAGAAAGGAATTATTTAAGGAGATATTATGCTATTTGAAAATCAACATCCGCACAACAGATCTATTATGATTGCTGTCCTTGGGAAACCCAACGTCGGTAAGAGCTCCTTTATTAATCACTTGCTCGGATTTGATCTTTCCATTGTTAGCTCTAAACCTCAAACGACGAGAAATAATTTTCACTGTGCTTTTACGATTGATCGAACAGAGGTTGTTCTTGTCGACACTCCAGGAGTTCACTCTTCAGCTCAAGAGCTTAATAAGCGCATGAACGGTCAGGCACAAATGGGCTCTGAAGGAGTTGATCTTAATTTTGTATTAATTGATCTCGCAACAGACATGGTTAATGAGTTTAAAGATTTTTTGAAAAATTTTGATGCCCCTTTAACAAGAACTTGGATTGTTTTTACGAAAGCAGATCTTGTGAACAAAGAAGAACTTAATTTAGCTCCTGTTTTAACAAAACTTCAGGAACTATGCCCTTCAATTGAGAAGCATTTTGTAATCTCTTCAAAAGATGGCCATAATATCCATGAACTCACAGGGGCCATTCAAGACGCTTCTCAAAATGCTCCCCACCTTTATCCGGGTGGAGATGCTTCCAATATGAGCGAAAGATTTTTTGCGACAGAATATATTCGAGAGCAAGCTTTTAGACTTTTAAAAGAAGAGCTTCCTTATGAAATTGCTGTTGTTATTGATGAATATAAAGATGTCAGAAAAAAAGAAGAGGATGCCACTCCTGAGGCACATATCTCTGCAAGTATTTTAGTGAATAGACCATCACAACGCGCGATCGTTGTGGGACGTGGAGGGTCAGTCATTAAAGAAATTGGAGTTAATGCAAGAAAGAAAATTGAAGCTATGACGGGTGGTAAAGTTCATTTGAACCTTCACGTGAAAGTCTCTCCAAAGTGGATGAGCAATAACTATGTTCTTGATGAAATTGGGCTTCCTCGGACCCAGAAATCAGCTCGAGTTTGGAGGAAAAAATGAATCAAAGATCAATGGTCGTCTCCATTATTGGTAGACCTAATGTAGGGAAGAGCACGATTTTTAATCGTCTCATGAAAAAGCAGCATCTAGCGATGACTCACGATCAGCCAGGAGTCACTAGAGATCGTCATTACGGGATCATGAAGCTTGAAGAGGTCATAGAAGGTGAACTTTATAAAGAAGAAGTTATTCTCGTAGATACGGGTGGATTTTATCCAGATAAAATCGAAGTTGATCCAAGAAAGAAAAATAACATTGATCCCTTTTTTAATATCATGGCGGATCACGCGAAGCTTGCGATTGATGAATCTGATCTCGTCCTATTTGTCGTGGATGTCAGGGAAGGATTTTTACCTTTTGATAAAGGTATCTGTGATTATATTAAATCGACAAGAAAACCATTTTGGCTTGTCATGAATAAATTTGATACTGAAAAACAAGAAGGTGATCAGTACGATTTTTATACATTAGGACTTGATGAAGAAGACATGTTGAGAGTCTCGGCAGAGCATAACCGTGGTTTCTATGACTTAAGAGAAAAACTTCTTAAAATGTGTGTGAAGTTTAATGAATCTGAAGCTTCAAAAAATGAACAACTTCAAAAGGGTGTTCGCCCGGAAAATGATGTTGTCGCTGCAGTTTCAATTATAGGTGCCCCGAACGCAGGTAAATCCACTCTTCTCAATTGCCTTGTTGGTGCGCAAAGGGCACTTGTCTCTGAAATAGCTGGAACAACTGTAGATCCAATTGAAGGTTATATTGATCTTTATTTTGGGCCAGATGTTGATCTTTTGAGTTCAAGAGATAATCAGTTTCGGAAAAATGCTGAAGAAATGTTTGATGAATTGAAGCGATTCCAAGAATCTGGAGACGTTGATCTTAATCTTTCGGTTGATGAGGATGATCTCACTGAGGAAGAGAAAAAGATTTATGTTGAATTCGGTCAAACGGCAGAGTCCACTTTTGATGACACTGATGAAGAGGCGGAAACCTCAAGTGATTTTTCGTTTGATGAATCCAATACGGGAACTGATCTTTATACAGAAACAGAAATTCTTAATGAGATTGAAAAGAATTGGGATAATGCTCCTGAGGAAGAAATTGCTCATTTAGAATTTGCTCAACATGTAAATCGTTGGAGATCGATTAAGCTCGTGGATACTGCAGGGATTAGAAAATCAAAACTTGTAGAAGGATTTATTGAAACTCAGTCTGTGTATCGCTCACTTAGGTCGATTACTGAATCTGATATTGTTCTATTCATGGTGGATTCGACTTTAGGGATTACTCATCAGGATAGACGACTTTGCGATATTGCCCTCGAGAAAGGAAAGTCCGTCATTATTTGTCTTAACAAGATTGATCTACTAAGGGACGTGTTTGCTGATCAAAAGAAGAAGAAAGAGTGGATCCAAAATTTACGAGATGATGTTCCTTGGCTTAATTTTTGTCAGCTCGTGACAATTTCTGCACAGAAAAATAGAAATATTAATTATCTTCGTGAGGCGATTAAGCGAACGATCGTTATTCGTAACAAAAAAATTCCTACCGGAGCACTTAATCGTTGCTTTTTACAGCTTACAGATTCAAATCCAGTCATCGTAAAAAGAACGAATGGAATTAGATTTAAAGTGAAATATGCATCGATGTTAAAATCGAGTCCACCAACGTTTTTACTTTTCAGTAATAAATCTCAAGGTATTCCTGAAAATTACAAAAGATATTTGGTTAATGGTCTAAGAAAAGAATTTGATCTTACAAATACTCCAGTTCATCTCATCTTTAGAACCTCTACTGACATTGAACGAAGAATGAAGAAAATTGAAAAAAAGAAATCTTAAATTATTGAGGGCGGATGAGTTCGCCCTCAATTACCATGTAAAATTATAAGTAAAAACCAGGGAAATCACATTCCCTGCCAAATCATCGTAGCCATAGGTGCTATTCGTATCTCCGGGCTTTTGGCGGTAGTCTTGGGTGTATTTATCGTAAAAATTAACGACGTGATAAAGAGCTTCAACGCTAATATAGGATTGTCTTAATTCAATAGGAAATTCTAATCCGAAACCTAGTCCTGAGCCAAGGCCTCCTCCTTTATCTTTAGGAAGGCTTGGCTTATCGAGGAAGGTTGTCGTTTGGTACCAGTACTCAAGCCTTCCAATAAAATGGGGGTTAGAGTAGGTGACTGCCGTACCAAGATCTGTGGTGTCTATATAATATTTGTACCCAACGAACACTCTCGTGAAATCTGTGACGACAGCACCTAGAGGTCCCTGCGTAGGATATCCATTAACAACAGTATCTAAGATCATCGTGTGTTTTGAGTACTCAAGACCCAAAAGGATTGCTTTTTGAAAGTCTAAAAAATATGTATTTGATAAGTGAAAAGTGGGGTGATTATCATCATAGGCCTTGCCACGATTACCAGTAAAGGTTGTAAATCCCCCACCGAGATTCACAGAAAAGAATCGGCCATAACGATAAAAGCGTTCGTCCTCAAGAACCTGTGCACTTTCTAAATCCTCATTGAAGTCTGAAAAAATATCTGATCCAGGAGTGAGATCGTCCTCCAATTCCTGCATGATTTGATCATTTGATTGTGAATACGCCGACCAAGAGGTAAGAAGGATTAAGAATGCGATTAATGGCTTCATCATACCCTAAAGATAAAAGTGAATAGCG
>CAMAYW010000038.1 GCA_945862475.1 Bacteriovorax stolpii | reverse complement strand
TGCGTGCATAAAAACCTCTACAACATCGCTGACTTCACTACTCATTTTGTCGGCGTTTTCAATATTGTAACGAGCAACTTTTAGGAGATCTTGGTAAAGCTCAAGTTCTTTTTCAGATCTCGATCGATGTTCAGTTTCAAAGTCTTCTAGGGTTTTTCGATAAATTTCCGTTTTAATTTTTCCTGGCTCCAAAAGAGATACTTTTATATCCCAGGGTTTGAGTTCAAGCCTCAATGTATCAACAAACCCCTCAAGAGCAAATTTACTCGCACAGTAGGATCCCATCATGGGCTTTGCCAAAAGGCCTGCGGCTGACCCTGTAAAAATAATTCTGGCAGAAACACTTTTTCTTAAAAGAGGAAGAAACTTTTGAGTAAGACTTACGGGGGCAAAGAAATTAAGCTCCATTTGTCTTTTAAATTTTTCGATGGACTGAAATTCAATCACACCAGAAGTGGAAAAACCTGCATTATTAAAAAGAGCATCTAATTTGCCATGTTCATTTGAGATGAGATTAAAAATATTGTCCTTATCACTTTCTTTTTCGATATCAAGAATGACGGGATGAATATTCGGATGAAGCTCTTTTAGCTTATTTTCGTCTGAGGTTTTTCTGCAACCAGCGTAGACTTGAAATCCTTCTTGAGCAGCTGCCAAGGCAGAAGCCCTTCCAATTCCAGAGGATGCCCCCGTAACCAAAATCACTTTTTTATCAGTTTTCATAGACTTACAATATCACAAATGCAGACCTTGGTGTCTATATAGTTTACGGCCTCTGATTAATTTACTGATGATGCCTTCCCGTACCCAAATTTTTGTAAAATACCATCAAACAATCAGGAGATTATTTGTGAAAAACATTTCGTTGGGATTTATGACTCTCTTTATTATCGCTTCCTGCTCAAAGGTTCAGGAGCTCGATAAGAGAACACAAAGTATGGAGCGCTCGACAAGTGATGTTTCTACCACTACTGAAAATATGAAAGAAACAACCACTATTATGTATCAACAAATACGCTCCAAAGAAGCGGAAGATACGAGAGATGAAAAGTTTCAGCTCCTCATGAATGATGAAGCGGGTATGGGAACAAGAATCACTGCAGCGGGAGTTTATTTTAAATCGATGGAGTTTCAACTTTGGAATAATAACGAAACCTATGACAATAAGGAAGTGCTTGAAGACTACTATCTCGATGCGGCCAATGAATTCACCCGCAGAATGCTAGATCTCTATGAAAAAATAAATGTCAAAAAGATGAGTCCAACAAAAGACAATAAATCAGAAATGTCTTTCTATGCCCTAGCAGCGACCATGCACATGAACCATACTTTTCAAGATGAACTAGCAAAATCAAAGGAATCCGACACAGTCTCCATGTATGACCTCATAAAAAAAGCTTTTCTTAAGGATAGAGATCATAGAGTCATGCTTCCTCATGAGGAAGTCCTTATGAGCGGAATCAACAAAGAAATCATGACCAATCTCATAAAGGCCCGAGTCGATATATACTCTGCTCTTGCTCTCAAAAATCTAACAGACAAAAGAGACATGACTTTAAGCCAAAAAGTGAAAGCTCTGATATTTAAAATAACTGATGGAAAACTAGGATCGATTGATCTGCCAGAAGTTTTTAATCAGTCAAATGATGCAACAAAAATTTACATCGAAAAATATCTTGATGGAGCCCTTAAAGCAAAAATCTTCCTGAAAGAAATTAGTATTGAAAAGAAACTAGAAAAGACTCTTCATTCCGCTTTCAAGGAAATTAATCTTACGAAAAACTCTATCGATAGTTCAGACGGAAGAAGATTAAGAATCCAAGAATTAATCAATCAATTATTAAAGTAACGATCTTGCACCGGAATATTATCTAAGCATCCGGTGCATAAATTTCATATTGTTCAGCGTGATAATTATTATCCGCCCTTACAAGAAGTGTTTTATTAAACTGCTCTTCAAGGGCCTCAATTATTCCAAAATCCTCAGATGATAATTTGGCAGAGACCTCTGGATGAGCAAAGATCGTTATTTTTAAAGCATTCGTTCGTTTTATAACTTTCTGTAGTTCACGGATGACTTCAAAACTTACGGTTTCGACAGATTTTACTCTCCCTACACCCTCACAATATGGACAAGGCTCACACATCGTACGAATGAGAGTGTCTCTGGTTCTCTTTCTCGTCATCTCCACAAGTCCAAGACCAGAGATTGGCAGAACATTTGTTTTGGATCGATCTTTTTTCAAGGCTTCAAGAAGCGACTGGTAAACTTGAACTCGATGCTCTTCTTTTTCCATATCGATGAAATCAATGATGATAATACCACCACAGTTTCTAAGACGAAGTTGATAAGAAATTTCTTTAACGGCTTCAAGATTGGTTTTTAAGATTGTTTCTTCCAGAGTCTTTTTGCCAACAAATTTGCCTGTGTTTACGTCAATCGAAACAAGAGCTTCCGTTTGATCTATATTAATAGATCCACCGGACTTTAAAAAAACTTGATTGGAAAGTGCTCTTTCAATTTCAATATCAATGCTGAAATGCTCAAACACTGGCATTTCGCCATCGTAAAATTTGATTTTCGCTTTGTGGTGAGGAGTAAATCTTTGGATAAACTTTTCAATCTGTTTAACAGCCGCTTTAGAATCCGCAATAATGTTATCTACGTCCTCGTCCATGATGTCTCGAAGCGCGCGCTGGATGAATGAAAGATCTTGGTGAAGCTCTAAAGGGGCCTTAGCCTTCTCTGTTCTCTTCTGAACATCTTTCCAAATCTTTACGAGATTATTGTAATCATTTTTTAAGACTTTATAGCTCTGTCCCTCGGCGACAGTTCTTGCAATGACACCCACGCCTTCAGGACGAATAGAATCCAAAATATCTTTGAGTCTTTTTCGCTCTTCCTCAGATTCAATTCTTCGAGAGACACCTGTGTGTTCAATAAAAGGCATGTAAACGATATGCCTTCCCGCCAGAGTAATATGTCTTGTAACTCTTGGGCCCTTAGTCGAAATCGGCTCTTTCGCTATTTGAACAACGATTTCATCCCCTTCTTTTAAAAAGTCTTGGATTTTAACATCCGGACGAAATTTCATATCCACTGTTTCAGTCAAAGTGGAAAATTCATCTGGAATCACTTCACCTAAACGTTTTGCACCAGACTCCGAAGTCTCAAGCCGACTTTGCATCTCTCGCTGCTCTTCAAGTGTTGGAAGATAAGCATCATCAACGTACAAAAATGCAGCTCTCTCTTGTCCAATATCGATGAAAGCAGACTGCATTCCAGGAAGAACTCTTAGAACTCTTCCGAGATAAATGTTTCCAACAACTGGAGCTGACTCATGTTTATGGGATTGACGATCGATGAGAAAATCTAAAATCTCACCATTTTCAATGAGCGCAATACGCGACTCACTGTGGGTCTGATTGACCACAAGTTCTTTTGCCATGAAAAATGTCCTAACTGTAAAACTTTAAAACGTAATTACAGTTAGGATACATTGTTTTAAATCAAATAAAAAGTCCGGCAATACATGCTGTCATGTAGCAAGCGAGTGTTCCACCGATTAGAGATTTCATGCCGTAAGCAGCTAGAACTGGGCGTTTTTCAGGGGCCATCGTTCCAATTCCACCGAGCTGAATGGCGATGGAAGAGAAATTTGAAAATCCACAAAGAGCATAGGTTGCAAGGATAGTAGATCGCTCAGAGATTTGTCCTTTTGCAGCAACAAGATCTAAGTATCCAACAAATTCATTTAGAACTAATTTTTTTCCAAGGATGGCACCGACTTTAAGACAGTCTTCCCAAGGAACACCAAGTAACCATGCGATGGGAGCATTTAAGTAACCCATGATGTATTCAAAAGTTAGGTTTGGAAAACCAATAAATCCACCAAGTGTTGAAAGGATCCCGTTTAACATTGCAATCAAGGCAATGAAAGCCAGAAGCATGGCCGCAACGTTAACGGCCAACTTTAGACCATCAGAAGCACCAGTCGCAGCAGCGTCGACAACGTTTGCTGAAACTTTTGGAAGATCAATCTTTACGACACCAGCAGTTAATGATTCTTCAACTTCAGGAACCATCAGCTTAGCACACACAAGAGCAGCAGGCGCCGACATGACTGAAGCTGCAAGCAAGTGACCTGCATCAATACCGAAACCAACGTAAGCCGCAAGAACTCCACCGGCAACTGTCGCCATCCCCCCAGTCATAAGACACATGAGTTCAGATTTTGTCATCTTTCCTACGAAAGGCTTAATAACAAGTGGGGCCTCAGTTTGACCAACGAAGATATTGGCAGCAGCAGCAAGAGACTCAGCTCCTGATGTTTTCATCGCCCACATCATGACCTTTGCAACGACTTCAACAATTTTCTGCATGACACCGATATGGTATAACACTGACATTAATGCACTCATGAAAATGATGGTCGGTAATACCATGGTCGCAAAAATGAATCCTAAACTATCAGATGGGATTGCTAATCCACCAAAAAGAAATTTTGCTCCCTCAGTCGTGTAACCAAGAATGGCATTAAAACCTTTTCCAATCGTATCAAATATGTTTCGCCCAATATCTGTTTTGAGAATAATGAGACCAAAAACAACCTGAAGTAAAATTCCGGTAATCACAGTACGCCATTGAATTGCTTTTTTCTTCTCACTCAAAGAATAAGCAATACCAATCATTACCAACAAACCAACAAACGATATTAATCGTTCCATAAGCCATCCTAATATGTGAGTTAAATAACTTTATGAGTCTACCCAGTGGGTCGATTAAGTGGCAAGAAAAAGTCGACTATTTTAGAAGCTTAATTGAAGCAATTGGGTGCCAAATTGCACCTTTGAAGATGTCAGATTTTGGGTATTTTCTGCATGCCATGCGATTCTTTCAGATGAATTAAAATCCGTCGAAGACTGAAGCTCTTCCGTACCTTTTTGTGCACTGTTATAGGCCACAAATAAAACTCCGGCAATAATTCCTAGCGCGGCCCCGGTCCAAATATTTGAAACATGTTTGGATGGTTCCGAGGTAAAAGAAAGAGTCGAGAGTCCAAGAACCGCTCCCCCGCCCCCTGCCGCAGCTATCAGCATGATATCATTCTGAGTGCTCTGTAAAATATCGTCATTTCCACCAGCTTGAGCGTAAACCATCGATGTGGATCCAATTAAGATTTGAGCTAAAAGTAAAAAAGAGATCCATTTTTTCATATGAAATCCTATGGAGTTAAATTGCCAAGCGGGAAACCTTAAGCATATGATAAATCCCCTAGTAAAAGTTTGCAAACGAGTAATGAAGTTATGGCGAAAGATACTTTTCAAGTCTATTCCTTGATCGACAAAAAAAAACGTGGTGAAAAACTCGCGGAAAAAGAGATTAAGTGGTTTATCCAAAGCTATACGGATCATCAAATTCCTGACTATCAAATGTCAGCAATGCTAATGGCCATGTTTTTAAAGGGTATGGATGTTTCCGAGACCGCCTTCCTAACTGATGCCATGTTGGAATCTGGCAAAAGATTAAAATTTCCTGGAAAAAATGTCATCGATAAGCATTCAACCGGTGGAATTGGCGATAAGGCCTCATTTATTTTAGCACCAATTGCAAGTGCCGCAGGAGTGAAAGTCCCTATGATTGCCGGCAGAGGCTTGGGCCATACTGGGGGTACTGTTGATAAAGTCGAAGCGATCAAAGGATTTAAGACAGCTTTAGATCTAGAAGAATTTTCAAACAAACTAAATGCTGAGGGGCTAGTTCTCATTGGTCAGACTCCCGATATCGCTCCGGCAGATCGTCTTATCTACGCACTTCGAGATGTAACGGCGACCATTGACTCCATTCCCCTCATTACGGCCTCGATCATGAGTAAAAAACTCGCTGAAGGGGCAAATGGGATTGTCTTCGATATAAAGACTGGAACAGGTGCCTTCATGCGCACTCAAAAAGATGCCAAAAATCTCGCCAAAAGCTTGATTGCAACTTCCAAAAGATTTAAAAAGAAAGCTGTTGCTCTCATCACAGATATGAACCAACCTTTAGGAAATGAAGTTGGCCATTCTAATGAAATTATCGAAAGCATAGAGACCCTAAAGGGCAAGGGCCCAAAAGATTTGACTGATCTTTCAATTATTCTTGCTGCCCATATGATTCATCTTGCTGGAGTAGAGAAAACATTCAAGAAGGCCCATGATAAGGCCCTCCTTATGGTTTCCTCTGGTAAAGCTCTGGAGGATTTTAGAAAACTCCTTAGGTCTCAGGGCGGAGATGAAAGAGTGATTGATGACTACTCTTTACTTCCTATGGCGAAAGAGAAAACACAAATCCTCTCACCAAAGTCTGGTTACATTAAAATGTTTGATAACACACAAATTGGTCTTCTTCTGATTGAGTTAGGTGGAGGAAGAAAAGCAAAATCCGATATCATCGACCATGGTGTAGGATTCTCTTTTCATAAAAAGATTGGTGATCAAGTGAAAAAGGGTGAACCGATTTTCACCATCACCCATCATGCCAACCAAAAAGATATCGTTGAGTCGATTAAGAAAAAATTCATTCAGGATGTGTTAATCATCAGTTCGGCAAAAGTTAAAAAGAGCAAACTTATTTTAGAAAAAATCAGCTAAGGAAAAATCAGATGGAGATGAAAAAAATTCTCGAAGCTTCTCAGTATGTTCAATCTAGGATTCAAAAGAAACCAAAGATTGGTATTGTTCTAGGCTCTGGGCTAGGTATTTACATCGATCAAATTGAAAATAAGGTTGTCATTCCTTATCAAGATATTCCTCACTTCAAACGGACTTCGGTTGAGGGCCATTCTGGAGCTCTTATTATTGGAGAGGTCAAGGGCGTGACTGTCGCAGCTCTTCAAGGAAGACTTCACTCTTATGAGGGATATGCTGGAGAGGAAATTGTTTTACCTGTGAGAACTCTCGCTGCTATTGGTGTTGAATACCTTTTCTTAACTAATGCATCAGGTGGAATAAATGCTGATTTTCATCCAGGCGATCTTGTGGCGATCTCTGATCATATCAACTTAAGTGGAAGAAATCCTTTGGTTGGACCAAACATAGCTGAATTAGGACCTCGTTTCCCAGATATGAGTAATGCCTACGATAAAGAACTGAGAGAACTTATTGCTCATGTTGGAAAGAATCATCATATAGAAATAAAAAGCGGAGTCTACTGCTCCGTTTTGGGTCCTACATATGAAACGCCCGCAGAAATCAGAATGTTAAGAATTATCGGTGCAGACCTTGTTGGAATGAGCACAGTACCTGAAGTCATCGCTGCAAACCACTTAGGACTTAAGGTGGTAGGAGTTGCTTGTGTCACAAATTATGCAGCAGGAATTAAGCAGGAAAAACTAAGTCATGCGGACGTCAAACTAGTGGCAGAAAAGGCCATGGTTGGATTTGCCACTATTTTGACTGAAACTATAGGTGAACTAAAAAAGATGGGTAAAGTTTAATGGACAATGGACTTCGAGAGAAAGCAAAGGAAGCGTCTACCAAGGCCTATTCACCTTACTCAAAGGCGAAAGTCGGCTCTGCTGTTGAAACTTCTGATGGAAAAATATTTTTGGGCTGCAACGTCGAAAATGCAAGCTACGGTGGAACAGTTTGTGCAGAAAGAGTGGCCATATGGAAAGCTGTTTCTGAGGGACATAAAAAAATTAAAAAAGTCTATGTTTACACTCATGATGGATGGCCACCCTGTGGTATGTGTCTTCAAGTGATGGCCGAATTTGCAGACGATGTTCTCGAAGTTACATTTGGTGACCACACAGGCAAGGAAACAACAAAAAAATTAAAAGAACTCCTCACTCACGCTTTTACACCTGAGCATATGGAATAATTAAAATTGAAGGGATGGAGCGAATGTTCCATTTATTACATGCAAGAAAAAATCTACGACAATTCAGCTGAATTACTACGATCATTAAAATTTTGTGTTATCGATCTCGAAACCACCGGGGGAAACCCAGATTCTGAAAAGATAATAGAAATCGGAATGGTTAAAATAGAGAATCGGAAATTAACTGAAGAAAGATCATTTCTCATTAATCCCGAAAAAGAGATTCCAGATTTTGTGCAAAAATTAACCGGAATAAAAAAAGCCGATGTTGAGCATGCTCCCAAGATCCATGAAGTTATTGACGAGATTATTGAATTCATCGGAGATGCCATACTCGTGGCCCATAATACTTCGTTTGATATTCCTTTTTTAAACGGAGTTTTAAAAAAACTACAAAGACCGACTCTCGAAAATAAAGTCATCTGTACCAATATCATGACCAAATACATGATCCCAGACATTATGAGTTCGAATCTTAACTACATGTCCTCCATATTTGGTATTTCTCATTCTCAAGCTCACCGAGCAATCGAAGATGCCAGAGCAACAGGCATGCTGCTTTTAAAGTATATGGATATCTTTGAGTCCAAAAACATTAGAAAAATTAATCAGCTCTACTATCCTCGAAATAAATTTGAACTCGATCGTGCCATTATTGAAAGTCATGAAGGAATGGAGAAAGTCTTTGAGATTTTGGAAAAGATCGAGAAGCCAGCAGTGCTATCAGTTAAAGGTGAAAATGGTGTCATCCTTACGATTCTGCCTTTAAAATCTCCCAAACATGAAATTAAAAGTTTAGAAACTTACATGACAGAATTTCGATGGAGTCAAATCCACATCAGACTTTGTGGGCCTTTTATTGAGGGACTATTTTTTTTAAATTCTAATTTTGTTAAGATTCCAGAAAAATATAGAAAAAAAACAATCGAATACCTGAAAGCGAAACACCAACTGGTTCCAGCTCCGAATCTTTTAGATGATCATGATTTTGTTATCACTCCACATTTGATAAATGGACAGTTTATTGTGTACAGCTTTCTAAATTTTTCACCATATTCGCAATTAATTTTTAAATTCCCTTCGCACAAAAAAAAGCTTCATCAGTTCCTATCATCCCAAGTCCTTCGCTTTGAAACGCAACAAAAATCTAAGAAGAAAGCGTTTATCCAAAATGATATTCGAGATATATTCCTGAGTCTTTTTCATGAGGCACTAACGAAAGACCCTGGAACTTATTTAACTCTCAAAACTCAGGATATCAAAGACGATAGGAAGCATTACCTTGATCGCATAGAGAAGCTCTCCGTTGATGAAGCGGATAGGTACGAATTCCCTAAAAAACATCTCTAGTTACGGATTATAAATAAATCTCAAAGAATAATCTGACAATTGAAGAACAAAATGTTCAATATTTAAAAGGTTTTGAATAAGTTTTGATAAACTTAGGTTAGCGATATTGAGTTCATGAAGTTGAATTTGTATTTCCTGTGAAGATTCGATGATCTCACCCCTGATAACTTTTTCTATTTGATTTTTATTTGCCACAAGCATTTGATGTGAATAAAGAGTCATGAGCTCACCCAAGATAAGATAGAAGGTCATCGTTAATAAACTTGGATTCACTTGAGATCTGAAGTTGGCATGCTTTATCGACTCAAAATTAAATCGAATTCCACTTTCAACAGTTCTAAAACGCAATAAATTCTGTGCCTGTTGATAGCATAAATCGATCGTACTCATGGAGATATCAGAAATCGAAATATTCTTTGGATTTGCTCGAGAAAATCCAAGAAAAGTCTCTATCAATTGTTTACATCGCAGTGATCCACTCTTCATTTCTGTAAGAGTTTGAGTTGCTTCATGATCCAATTCACTATCAAGTAATAATAGGCTTAAGGCCGCCTGGATACCGGCAATGGGGTTATTAAGTTCATGGGCGATACTAGAACTTATAATCCCTAACTCCTGACCAGTTGGGGTTAAATTTCCGTCCCCTTTGAGGAAAAAACTTTCCGTAAAAAAAACGAATAGAATTTTCTCCTGATCCATATGGTGGATATCTTTTCTAAAGATGTTGTAAGGAATGTCATTGATGAGAATCTTCTCCCTAATTCTGAGCTTCAAACAGCGACTTGGAGGAAAAGAGAGTTTTGCAAAAAGTGTATTATGCTGGTGAACTTCTCCCTGATTAGAAAGAAGAGCGACAGGAAAAGGAATCGCATCTAAGACACTCTCCCAAAGCGACTCGTCGTGAAACGAATCCTCAATTTTATGCTGACCTTTAAAATAATTAATGAGCGTATAAAAAAACAAAAGGCGCTTTATAAATTTCAGAGAATCATCTTCATTCCAGTTCATCTCAACAGCAATAAACTCACCTTTAAAATAAGGCAGCAACAAGAAGTGATCACTAGGCCTTAGGACAGCGAGATCTTTATTTGAAAAAAATTGGAACTTGGATCTTTCAATATTATTCTTGGTAAACTGCCTTAAGACTTTATCGAGCTTACTAAGGTCATCAGCTTGAATTAATTCTTTTTCAAGACCAACAAGAAGATGTGTGTATCCAAGTAAGAATTCTGAAGTAAAAACGTCTTCACTTTTTTTTGAGAAAATTTGTTTTGCCTTGAGCTCAAATTTTCTTAAGTTTTTAAGACCCAACTGAATAAAGTCTGACTCTTTTTTTCTAACTATTTTCATTAACCCTGGAAGGACGAGCCACTCTAATTGTTTTATATCAATGGACTCATCCAACACAGCATCTGCAAGTGACTCATTTAAATTCTGCCCAAAACTGAATAGGCCCTGATTGTTTTCTAACAAACAAATACGAAGTTCATTTCCTGGGCTTAGTAAATGAAGAGAGCTTTCTGAAACAAAATCAACACAATATTTTTGTTCTGCTATTTCAGCATTTAGTGAGTCAGAGTAAGTAGCATCGGGAAGATGTGATAAAAGTTGATCCAAAACCTTCCTCAGCGGTTGAGAAATGAGTGGATCAATTCGAAAGTGTAATAATCCTGAATACTGATGCATTATTCTTTAAATACTTTTTTTGTTTCATCAATAAGTACAAACCCATCTACATATTGACCTTGTACTTTTACACCCCAATGGAGATGAGGTCCTGATGTTCTGCCAGTATTTCCAGAAAGTCCAATTAACTCACCTCTCCCAACGAGCTGTCCTTGATTGACGAGAACTTTTGAAAGATGCCCGTAAACTGAAAAGATATCTAATCCATGATCAATAATGACCGTCCATCCGGTATAAAAAAGATCTCCGGCAAAAACGACTTTACCTGCATTACTGGCCGGCACTTGATCACCAATGGCCGCTCTATAGTCTATCCCCAAATGCTGACTCTTTTTTTGTCTGTTATAAACCCTTTTTGTTCCATAAAGACTTGTTACGACACTAGACATAGGTTCTTTAAAAGAAGTTTGAAACTGAAATCTATCAGGAGATGAGGAATAAATTTTATTAAGTACAAGTTGCTCACTGTCAGCTCTCGCTTGATCCTCTGGGGATAATTTGATTTTTTTAGGATCTACTTTAAGTTTCTCCGCTTTATATTCTCTATTCATGACCTTAAATGAAATTTTCGCCAAATTGTTTTTTCCCTCATTAAAATCACAAGAGAATGATGAAAGATCAGAGAAGTAGCTTTCCATAATGACAGCTTGAACTTTGCTTCCTTCTCTATGTATTTTTACCGG
>CAMAYW010000037.1 GCA_945862475.1 Bacteriovorax stolpii | reverse complement strand
GGCTCGTTACGGGCCCCTTCTTTTGTGAGAAAGGACCATTGGACGAGGTCATAGGTAATTTAAGAGATAAAAAGGATTTTGATTTTAAGAACTCACTTTCCTCTTTATCTCTCAAACTTCTGACTCGATCTAAAATCCCCCACAAACTGATAAAAATACAAAACATAAAAGGCCCACCCTTTGGTGTGTCGATTTTTAGGAGATCCTATGTTGAATAACAAAAAAGAATTTAAAATGAACTATGGTGGAAAAGAAATCACCCTAGAAACTGGACGTTTAGCAAAGCAAGCTGATGCTGCTGTATTAGCTAGCAGTGAAGGAACTCAAGTTCTTGTCACAGTAACTTGTGCGAAGGAAGTTAATGACGGCCAGGATTTTTTTCCACTACTTGTAGACTATAAAGAAAAGTTTTATGCCGCAGGGAAATTCCTAGGTGGTTTCTTAAAGCGTGAAGGTCGTCCTTCAAATGCAGAAATTCTCATCATGAGACTTATTGATAGACCGCTTAGACCTCTTTTTCCTGAAGGATTCATGAATGAGACGATCATCATGGCCCAAGTTCTTTCTCATGGTGCTGGTGACTCTGAAGTTCTTGCAGGTCTTGGTGCTGCCGCTGCACTCGCGATCTCAGATGTTCCTTTTAATGGTCCAATGGGATACGCCAAAGTTGGAAAGGTTGATGGAAAGCTTATGCTTAATCCAACTCGTGAAGAATGGGATAAAGGAGCTTTAAATCTTCTCGTCGCTGGTTCTAGCGATGCTGTTCTGATGGTTGAAGGTGAAGCGAACGAAGTTTCTGAAGCTGAAATGTTAGAGGGAATTGTATTCGCACACAATAATATTAAAGAATTCTGTAAACTTCTTGAAAAAATGACAAAAGAAGTAGGTCAGAAAAAGCGTGAGTTCACTCCTGTAACTCCAAACGCGACTCTTATGACGGAAGCTCTTAAGGAATTTAATACTGAAGCTCGTAAGGTCCTTTCAACCAACGTTAAACAAGATCGTACTAACGCAACAAACGGTTTACGTAAGCATATTAAAGAAGCCCTTAAATCGAATCCTTCTAAGTTTGGACTTACTGATGCTTCTGACTTTGGAAAAGAAGCTGCGAAAGTAACAGATGAAGTTCTCTACAAGCTTATGCGTGCCGATATTTTAAATGAAAACAAGCGAATCGCTGGCCGTGGGCTAAATGTTGTTCGTTCTATTGAAACAGAAACATCTGTTCTTTCTTCTGTTCACGGTTCATCACTTTTTACTCGTGGTGAAACTCAGGTTCTTGCCGCTGTGACTATTGGTGGTAAAGAAGGTGAGCAGATGTCTGACTCCATTCATGGTGTCTTTTTTGATAAATTCTATCTTCACTACGCTATGCCACCGTTCTCTGTAGGAGAGGCCAAAGGTTACAGAGGTGTTGGTCGTCGTGAAATCGGTCACGGAAATCTCGCTGAACGTGCTCTTAAAAAAGCTATGCCATCTCAAACTGATTTCCCTTATACCGTTCGTGTTGCCTGTGAAGTTTTAGAATCAAACGGTTCTTCTTCTATGGGTTCTGTTTGCTCAGGCTCTATGGCCCTTATGGACGCAGGTGTACCTCTTAAAGGACCAGTTGCCGGTGTGGCAATGGGACTTATTAAAGAAGGCGATAAGTATAAAATCCTCACAGACATCCTTGGTGATGAAGATCATCTTGGTGATATGGACTTTAAACTTGCTGGAACAAAAGATGGTATCACAGCGATCCAAATGGATATGAAAATTGCTGGTATTTCTGAGCAAATTTTCCGTGAGGCACTTGCTCAAGCGAAAGATGGACGTATTCATATCCTAGGAGAAATGGCGAAGACGATTTCTACCAATCGCCAAGGCTTCAAGGCCGGTGTTCCTCAGATTAAATCATTCAAAATTGCACAAGATAAAATCGGAGCACTTATTGGACCTGGTGGTAAAAACATTAAGGCCCTTCAAGAGAACTTTAAAGTTACGATGGATGTTGCTGAAGACGGAACAGTTAAAGTTCTTGGAGTCGACGTTTCTAAAATTGACGAAGTTATAGCACTTGCAGATATGCAGCTTAATGGTCCAAAAATTGGAGCAGTTTATAAAGGGACAGTTGTTACCATTAAAGAGTACGGAGCATTTGTTGATATCGTTCCAGGTCTAGCTGGTCTTGTTCACGTTTCAGAAATTGCTGATGAAAGAGTGAATGATCCAAATGATTATTTAACTGAAGGGCAATTAATTGATGTGAAAGTTCTTGAAGTTGACCGTTTCGGAAAAATCAAGCTTTCTGCTAAAGCGGTTGCTCCAATAGCTAAGAAGGCGAAGTAAGATGAAAGCAGTAGAAGTTAAAGTCAAAACACTTCCTCATTATGATGAAAGTTTTGATCTTCCTTTCTATGCAACAGAAGGAGCGGCCGGAGCTGACGTTCGGGCCAGTCTTCCTGAAAAAAAATCAATGATTGTAAAACCTGGGGAACGAGTTCTCGTTCCCACAGGTTTACAAATGGAAATTCCGTTCGGTTTTGAAGTCCAAGTAAGACCAAGATCAGGTCTTTCACTGAAGTCACCTCTCATGGTGGTCAATTCCCCTGGCACAGTTGATTGCGACTACCGTGGGGAAGTTTGTGTCATTATAGGAAATTTTGGTAAGGAAGATTATGTGATTGAGCATGGACTAAGAATAGCTCAATTGGTTCTCGCTCCTGTTGTTCAAGCCAAATATTCATTAACGAATATCCTAGGAGAAACAGCACGAGGCGAGGGTGGTTTTGGTTCAACAGGAACAAAGTAATTTAAAAAGGAAAAGTTATGGATCTTAAAGTACCTTATGCTCAAATTACAGATAAAAAACAGGGTTATGAGCAGGCAAAAAAAGTTATTCCTGAAGTGATTTCTAAGTTTGGTGTAAAAGCTGATGTCAAAACTGATGACTCCACCACAACATTAAGTGCTAAGGGAACTGGCTTCGAAGCTAAAATTGAATTTAAAGAAACTGAGGCGATCGTTAAGGTTGATCTTGGGTTTTTATTAAAACCTCTTAAAGGTAAAATTTTAGAAACAATTGAAAAACAAATTAAGAAAGTTGTATGAGTGATTATAAAGTTACTTTATGGCCATCTGGAGAAATTCTAGACTTTAATACGGAAGAGTCTCTTCTTGTTCAATTAAAGAAGGCCGGCAAAAAAATTAAATCGAGCTGTGGTGGATGTGCGACTTGCTCGGATTGCACTATCGTTGTGAAGTCCGGGGAATCCAATCTTACACCTCAAAATTTTGAAGAATTAAGACTTTTAGGAAATGTCTTTCACATCACTAAAGAAAGATTGTCATGTCAGACAAAGATTATTGGTGACGTGACTTTAGATATTTCGGCCCATGAAAAGAATACTTTCACGGGTAAGAATGAGAAAGTTGGTGAAGCCCAGGGCCAAAAGAGCACCAAAACTCTTCTAAAAAAGCGCGAAGACATCGAAAAAGCCGAAATTGAAAGTAAGGAAAAAAACCAAGAAAAACCGTCAGGAGACTGGTATCGTCACTGGGAAAAAGAAGGTGAGGATCCCAATAAACCAAAAAAACTTGGTGGTAATAAACGGGTTAAGCCTTTCAACTTTAATGATTCAGAATAAGGAGAAATGATATGTCTCAAGCAGCTGCTGCTGTAGGCGTTGATACAGACGCTAACAAATTCCCTACCCAAATTAAGTATATTGTTGGTAACGAGGCCTGTGAGCGTTACAGTTACTATGGGATGAGATCCATCCTAACTGTATTCATGATTCAGGTTCTCTTTATGCAAGAAGGGGAAGCGACTTCAACTTACCATCTTTTTGCGAGTGCTTGTTATTTGTTTCCACTTCTTGGAGCTTTCATCTCAGATAGAATTTGGGGAAAATATAAAACGATTCTCTATCTTTCACTTGTCTACTGTTTAGGTCATGCTGTTCTTTCAATTTGGGAAACAAAAGCTGGGCTTTATTGGGGTCTAGGACTCATTGCTCTAGGTTCTGGCGGGATTAAGCCATGTGTATCCGCTCACGTAGGGGATCAATTCAAAGCGAATCAAACTCATCTTTTAAAGAAAGTATACGAACTTTTCTACTTCATGATTAATTTTGGATCTTTCTTTTCAACTCTTATCACTCCATGGACTCTTAAGGCGTACGGACCATCCATTGCTTTTGGTATTCCGGGTGTTCTTATGTTCTTTGCTACTATCGTTTTCTGGATGGGTCGACATGAATACGTTCACGTCCCACCAACAAAATCTGATGGGCATGGGATTTTTAATGTTATCACTTCTGCTTTCAAAAACTCTTCGTCTCGTAAAGAGGGTGAGAAATTTCTTGATGGAGCTCTTAAAGATCACTCAAGAGAACAAGTTGAAGCTGTTCGTGCAGTCTTTGATATCGCAAAACTATTCGCCGCTATCTCAGTTTTCTGGGCGCTTTTTGATCAGCATGGTTCATCTTGGGTTATTCAAGCGATGAACATGGATCTCAATTTCATGGGTGTTCAGTTTGAAGCCTCTCAAATCGCTGCGTGGAACCCTATTATGGTGATGGGACTTATCCCACTATTCTCTATGGGGATTTACCCTATGCTCGATAAAATGGGGCTCAAGACAACTCCTATTCGTCGTATGACTTGGGGGATGTTTGTCGCTGCTGCTTCATTTGCGATGATTGGTGGCCTTCAAATGCTAATGGATGGATCTGAAAACAAAATAAATGTGATGTGGCAGTTTTTCCCTTATCTTGTGATCACGATGGCCGAGGTTATGATCTCCATCACTGGACTTGAGTTTGCTTACACTCAAGCACCACGCTCTATGAAGTCATCTATTATGTCGATTTGGTTACTAACAGTTTTCTTTGGTAACTTGATTACTGCCTACGTATCAAAAGTTAATTTCTTTCCAGTTGCTTCAACTGGTTACTTTATGTTTTTTGCTGCACTCATGGCGGTTTTTGCTGGTATCTTCTGGTTCATGGGAACAAGGTACAAGCCAAAAAATTATATGGAAGGTTAAAATGAAAGGCCCTCAGTTGAGGGCCTTTTTTTTTTAGTCTATAGCATCAATTCCGTTGGTGAAATAAGCGGGATTAAAGAAGCCTTGTGGGAAACCTGCTGTTGGAAGAGGCTGCCAGATCGTAGCTGTCGGAACAAAGACCCCAGGTGTTCTCTGCATCGGTATATGATCATCCCAGTCCTCAAGGTCGTTTATATATAACCACCCATCACTATCGCCGGGAACCTCGTAAACAACTGTACTATCTTGTCGTGCATTCACCCCTTTACCTAAATCGGATAAGAGTTCCAGGTCACTCGTATCTGTTGGAAAGATTCGGTCCCATTCACGCACAACCATTCTAATTCTTGCTTTCACGTCAAAGGCTTTATCAAAGCAATAAAAGGTGTAAAACGGATTAACTGGGTAATACACTCCTAATAAGGATGGATCACGGACGGCCATGAATGGATCTGCTGCGAGAGGTATAGCCTTGAATCTTTTGTCTCTTATCGATTCTGTAAGATTATCGAAAGTTGGCGATCCGATCGAAGTAATGAGTGTAGATCCATCAAGCTTTTTATTATTTGAGTAGAAATCCATCACTTGAGGATCAAAGATTCTGTTAAGATCAAAACTCGTATTCCAAATACCTGTGTAGACCGGTGATCCGATATTCGATGTCATGAAATCAATGTTTTTAGAGGCGAGATCACGTCTGTAGTTTGTGTAACTCTTTACAGACCTAAATCCCTGCTGAAGACCACCGTAAGAATAGTCTTTGGTATATTCTTCATTTAGGTTAGTGTTGGTGATTTCTGTAAATTTACTCACTCCCGATTTCATTTCGGCCACTGGTCCAGAAACACAATTGGTCACTTTCCCACCACAGTTAAGTTTCCTTGTACTCTTAGTCGTTTTCCAACTTGCAGGAACAAAAGGTGGTCCAGCTTGGGGTTCGGTATAAGTTATTTGGTATTCATTAATGGTGATGGTACCAATGTCACAGCTAGGTCCATCAGGTGCATAATTAAATCGACAAAGATCTGCTTCATCAGCAAGAGTAAATTTTTCTCTACTCGATGAGAAAATATTCGTGGGATCAGTTGATGGATCAATAAAATAGTCCCCGCACTGTGAGGATCCATTAGAATTTGTGGTGACAACACCTAAAGATGATAACTGAGTTTGTACATGCGAAGATAGTGTATCCGCAATACTAGAACAACTCACATAATTGTATGTGGCCGTTGAGTTCCCAGGTCTCCAGTCATAGTATCCAAAGGGAGAGTATCCCACATAATCACAAGTGTTCTTACTAGCATTAACCGCAAAACTGAATCCACCATGAAGTAGACTAAGTTCTTCTGCTTCAAAAAAACAACTAATATCGTTAGAAACTTGATCCCCAACAAAAATTTCGTTCGACATGCCCGTGGTATTTCTCACTTCACAAAGAGCTGACTTATTGAGTGGCCCTGTTTTATGAAGTTTGTATCCTTGCATAAGGGGAGATTTGTCTGTCACTGAAAAATAATATTCTTCAGGTGGAACCGCTACTGTTGTTGGTGCAGTTGTATTTGATTGAAGTAATTCAGGAGAAACTTTTTCATTACAACTCACCAAGAGTATGGCCATTGTGAGATAAGAAAGTTTAGTCACCTTTTTCATAATCATTCCTTCGAGAGATAATCCAGGTTCTCTTTCCAACTATTCGGTAATAGGAAAAAGAAATTTAGTGGGTGTGTTTTTTACTCCTCTTTTTTTTCTCCTCGGGTTAAACTTTAACCAATGAGGTCCATTCTTTAATAGCGTCTCACTTTTCAGACTAAGAGGGTCGGAAAAAACATGACATCTCCTAAATCACTTAAATATCTAAGATTTATAATCCATCCAATCTCGTTGGTTATTGTTGTCATGTTGTTTTGCTGCCAAATTTCATGGGCAGTTCAAGAGGCAATTATTACAGCGGATAAGGCAGTGATTTACTCGGATATGGACACGTCTAGTCCGATTGGCTTTATCACAAAAGGTAAAAAAATTCTGATCGGTGATAAAACTCAAAATAATTTTCAGGTCTACTCTGTCATAGTATCCGGCAAAATTGCTTACATAAAAGTAGCAGACGTCTCAACGGAAAAAGAGAGTATGGACTCCAATAGGCTAACTGCAGAGAGATTTCAAAGAAGTACCAATACTCAGTCACTATCAAATCTTTCAGTTTCTTATTATCAGTTTAATTCACAAATTCGTCTGGATAACGAAAACGGTGAAGTGGTGGATAAAAATGTATTTAATTGGCATGGGCTCTCGATAAAAGGTGAGTCAAAAATTTCTGAAAAACTTGATCTTCAGGTCATAATTAATTACATGTTTTCGACTCTCAAGGGGCAGGCCTACAGAGCAAGTGAATTTGGTTTTGGAGTTTCTCGAAGATTTTTTGAATCAAAAAAATTCACCGCAAGAGTTGAGTTCGCTGCCTTATCCATTCCTTTTGTTACTTACAGTGTGGGCGAAGACTTTAGGTCTAGAAGTTATGGATACAGCGTAGGTTCAGGTTTAAATTTACGTTACTTACTTAACAGTCACTGGGCCATTCACCTCAGTGGAGGGCTTTATCATACAGGTTTATTGACCTTTGATAATCCTTCTCCTTATCAAGACTCTGCTCCAAGTTTTAACGGCATGAGATACGGATTTGGAGTTCAGCACTTATACTAATGCTCTTCCAACAGTTGTTTTAATTTATCTAAGTCCACTTTTCTTGAATGTCTGTCGATCTGAATTTTTTTACCTTCTTTCGTTTTTATCCACAAGATAAAATAGCCCTTATTCTGAAAACCAAGATTTTCCTCGTTCGAATTTAATCTTGCGACATTAGGAGTGGACAAAAATGAGCTAACTGTAAATGGCTGTTCTTCATCAAGAATAAAAGATTCAGAGAAAAAATTAAGACCAAATATTTTATGCACAATTTTAATCTCAAACTTATTTTTGATGATTCTTTTTTCGTAGAAAAAGAATCCTAGAATTGAAAGCGGTAAAAGACTAATAAAGGTTAATAGGCCATATCCTAGAGAGGCATCTTGGCCATCACCAAGTGAAATTAATTTAAGCACGGGTTCTTTGATCGCTAAAAACATAAAAAGAATGACGGAAATAATACAAATACCATAAATCCAAAAGATGTAGGGTAGTCCATAGGTTTTTAAAGTAAGTGAGCCTTCATCTTTAATGACAAAATCTTCTTCTTCAGTTGAGATGGGGAATACATACATTAAACCCATAATTCGTTTCCTTACCTATCGTGTGGAGAAAAAATATCCAGAACTTCTATGCGAGGATAAACCAACTTCATCCAAGTTGAAAAGACTGGTCTCGAGGCCAATTTTTCTTTCTGAAATAAGTTCTGATTGGGTTTTGTGACATCGGTATAAAAGACCGTAGGGGATAAATCTAATTTTTTTTCCATTCGCATGACTTGCATGAGCCACTGATCCTTTAGGAGTGGCGGTAATTGGAGAGTCTTTAATTTTTTATAGACAAGGGATAATTCAGTATCATTACTAATAAATTTAAAGTCCCAAACGCATAGATAGAAACTAAAAATTTGCTTCCAAATGGGATGAGGCATGATGCTTTCGGCCATTTGAAGTTGATGGTAGGCAAGATCATAGCTCCCTTGATCAAATGAACTTTGTGCAAGGGCAGCTTTTTTCCATGCTTTTTCCATTGGCTTTAGAGGGCCTTCTTTTTTTAAAATCGAGATGTCGTTTTGTTGAGAAAGATTAACTCGAAGAATTTGATCAGATGAAGTTAATGCAGATTCACCCTCTTTCATGTCGATAAAACCCTTGGTTAAATTGACATGCCAGGCAGCAACGGTAGAAAGAGTGGCTGTTGGATGGATCCAATTCTTTGTTTTCTGATCCTCAATATTTGTCATGATGTCGAGGGGGTGTGTCTCTTTCTTTACTTGAATCTTTTCCTTTATCCAATCTTGTCTATTTTCTGAAAAACGAAGAAAAGAATCAAATCCATCATGCTCCATTTTTAATGGAATATTAGTAAAGATGAGAGGAGATGTTTCATTTAAATTATAAGACTCAACATCTTGAGCAGGCCCTTCAATATCGAGCACGTGAACATGGCCAAGTTTTTCCAAGAGGAGTATTGACCATTTTGTTATGGATTTTTTCTTTTTTAACTCTTTTTTGAGTTCCAAAAAATGATTTGCTTGAAATAAGGACTCAAAAAGAATCTGAAAAATACTTTCTCCATCATTAAAATAAAGATTTCCCGGTTTATGATGGAGAGCAAAACTTATTCCAGATCCATGCAATCCTTGCAAAAAGAGAGGCGCCATTCCTTCCGTGCTATAAATAAGTAGTGGGGACCTACCTTCAGATTGCCAGTAATAAAGCCTAGGGGCTTCGTCGAAAAAACCGATGAGAGGAAAATCCAGAAGTCTTGTATGTGTTATTTCGTTATTGTTTTTAACAAAAAGACTCGTACAACCAGGAATAATACCTTTAAGTTCTGGATACGTTTGTCCGAAGTGAGCTGCCAGTTCAAAAAGCGAAATGAACGTGTAATAGCGAGCTGGATCTATCCCTAGGCCTTGAGAGTAAGAATTGATACATTTTGCAAACAGAGAATCTTCTTTCTTATGTATGAGCACCTTCGCCCTTAACAGGAGTTCTTGTCCAAATTTTAAGATGGAACTTGTTGAGAGGAGATTTTTGATTCTGGTTTCTAGTTTAAAAAATGATTCTTTCTCTCTTAATCCGAGCTGATAGAAGTTTTCAATTGGATCTCCAATAAGAGGTATAATTTTAGTCTTCATATTTAACCTACGTAGTAATGGACTAAGTGTTTTAAATGGTTTGCAAAATCAAGCTTGAATGTTCTGTTCTCTAAATGTTCAAGCATGTGAGGTTTGCAACGGATGTAGATATTTAGTTTGCCCTTAGGATGAGCGTCACTCATATTTTTCAATTGGTAAAACTTTGAGAGGAATCTAAAATGTTGCTGATTTGTCAGGCGAAATGATTCCTCTTTTTTTATATTGTTCCATAAAGTCCATGGATCATATCTTCCAACGAGAACTGCGGCTAAAGTTAAATAAATAATGGTATCTGATTCAAAACCATCACCCACAAGAATGAGATCATCAGGAATTCCAGTCATTAAAAGAATGTTAACGATGGTGTTTAATTTATAGAATCCTTGAGACTTTAGATCTTTTGTTGAAAGATCTCCCTCAAAAAAAGAAAAAATGTTTCGATAGTCTTTTAAAAATATATTTCCTGTAAAAATTTGTCTTTGGTAAAGCCAGTCTCGAATTGCATTTTCATAAAAATGAGGAGACGCAGATACAATAAATGGTTGATAGTCATCCTTTATAAAATCTTTAAGGAGTGTAATTGAATTATCAACAGGTGGAAAATAATGAATGGGATTTCTTAGTGATAAGTATAATTCTTTCAAAGATGAATATCTGGTATCGACTAAGGTTTTATCAAAATCAGTAATGATAATTTTTTTAGGATTTTGAATTCTTGTCGGAATAAAACTTCCAATGAGAAGATCTAGTCCACGATGGGATTTCGTTTCAAAGAGCTTTATTTTTTTTACATTCTTCGCTTCAGGCTGCGGCAATTTGAAATTAAAATTACCAAAGGAATCTGAGTCAAAGCTTCGAACGATCACTTCTGTATCATCGTCGGATAAACCAAGGACTTTTAAACGGAATTCATTCGATGAAAGAAGCCCCATACTCTGAATTGGCTTAGTAGGCACAATTTCTTTTAAGTTTTGGTTAATTTCATCCAGGATCTCAAATTTACCCTGAGACGAATAAGTCATTGATGCGCGAATATGAATATATTCATCTGATTCAATTCCTGTAAAATGAACTAATTTTGGGCGCCTCATGCCTCTATTCTAACCTGAAGGGGTGGACATCTCCTTCACTTTTTTGCGAAAATACTGACATGTTACAAATGACACTAATAATTAAAGGTAAGGTTCAGAGAGTTGGTTTTCGCTACAGCGTGGTCGACTTTGTCCTTTCAAATTCTCTTCCCATTGTTGGCCATGTTCGAAACATGCCCGATGGATCTGTTCATGTTCTAGCGCAAGGGGATATTGAAGCCTTAAAAGAGCTTCATCGTTTCTGTAATAAAGGTCCTCCGAAAGCAGAAGTAAGAGAAATTACTCAAGATTTAATTCAAATTAACAGACTGGAATTCTCGGAATTTGCGGCACTGTCGGATTAGGTCTTCTTTATCGTGTAAAGCATGACTCCATTTTCGTATTTTGCTTGAACTGATTTTGGATCTAAGTGATATTCCGTTTCAAGGCGAGTCGTGAATGATTCTATCTTATTCACTTTATTTATCGTGCCAATGGAGTCCTTACTGGCGTCACTGTAGCGTCGATTATAAGTAAGAATGGCCACTTTATCATTCAAGGTGAGCTGCAGGTCTTGTTTTGAATATTCAGGAACTTTTAGTTTGATCTCAACGTAATTATCAAAATGCTGGAGCTCAGGAGCTAACGCATCAAATTGATAAAATGGGTCCTGTGAACGATTTTCTGCCAATTTCAATTCAGAAGTTAATGAT
>CAMAYW010000036.1 GCA_945862475.1 Bacteriovorax stolpii | reverse complement strand
CTTCACCACTTCGCTGTAATTTAAGTGTTTCATCAACGAGAAAGGTTAAGAAATCTGAATCGGCCATCATTGCCTCCAACAGATCCCCTATCGGATAGAGAGAAATGAACTTTAAACTATGGATTTATAGGTTCGAGGGACTCGTGGTAGGTTTTAATATTACTCACATCAGCGATCAGCCACTTACCATTTTCATTCACAATTTCAGCAATTTTTTTAACTTCAGAAATAAACGTGGCCTTATCATTATCTACGGTCTGGTAACTTACTGAATAAGTCAAATAACACGTTTTTGATTGGCAGGATTTAGAAAGGACTTTAAAACTATCCTTTTTTACATTTCTTAAATCAGCAAACTTCGTAAATTCCTCATCAGAAATATTCTCAAGACTTTGTTTCATCTTCCCTGTGACTTGATCCAAAATAAAATCTCGTGTTACAACACTACCCATTCGTGATTCAACAAAAGATTTTAGAGTCGACTCTGGGCTTTGGTTGTCTTGCAAACATGAAGTAAATATCACCAAAAGAGGAATCAACCATTTCATTATCTTAACCTTTGAGGCTGGAATCCAAGCTCATGAACAATCTCCATAAACTCAGACCAATTAAACACATTTATTTCCTTGGGAACCTTTTCGAATTTTAACCCAACACCTGTTAAATCCAGAGTAGAGGCAACTACTTCCCCTGTTTGGACAAATTCTCTGTCCCTGAAAGACACAATTAATTGTAGGCTTTTAGGTAATTCTTTCGGCGTTTCTAATTTAACAAAACAGCTCTCATCGTCCCAGTTAGAGAGTGAACCCTGAATCTCAACCCCGGCCCCTTTTAATTTACAAGGAATGGTTTTTAACAAAGGCGCAAAGAGATCAGACTTGCTGTAATTGGGATTAATACTCGCAAAGTTAAAATAAAAAGATAAAAGTTGATAGAGGAAGTAGGAAATCACAATATAAAAAAACATTGCGACCACGATGATTTTATTGAATTCAATAAAGAGACCTTCAATGACCTTAAAACTCACAAGAAAAATGGAACCCTGATAAAAATAAATCGCAAAACGATGATGCTTCCAAATCGTAAAACTAGAGAGAATAAGTACAACGGCGAGATACCAAAAGAGTTCAATCCCTTTTTTCAAATAAACAAAAGAGAATGGGGACAAATGATGTCGATAAGCGTGCTGTGTATAAAGAAAAAAGAAAGAGAGCGCCAAAAAAATAATGACGTTATAAATAATTGTCTCTTTCTTTCTGACTTTCAATTGTTCCATTTTAAATTTTCCCTATAATAGCATTATGAATGAAATTTCTTTGGAAATCTCCTCAATTTGTATTTCATGCGACAATTGCCGCCTCGTTTGCCCAGAAAACGCAATTATCACCTTTGGTAAAGATTACTATATTGATCAATGGAGCTGCACAATATGTGGCCTTTGTATTGAGGTTTGCCCCGTTGATTGCATCAAAGAAACGAAAAAAACTACTTAACCTCATCCTTGATCTCATTCCACCACACACAGGGTACGGTAGAATTTTTCGCCCCATAACCGAATAAAACAATGGTAGGAGACGTTAATGTCGTTATCTCATCAGCGTTCAAATTTATAATTTTTGATCCTGTGGCATGGTAGCTCAATTCTTTTAAATTAATTTTCCAACTTTTTATAGCTCTTTCTTGAATGAGAAATCTTAAAAATGGGTGAGTCGATTTTGTTCTATATGTTTCTAAAATCGAAAAACATGTTTCCCAATATCTTTTCACAGTTCCAAAATCCCAGTAATCTACGTCATCCAAAAGGAGCGCCGGAATCTTTTTCTTCGTGAATGGACAGACTGAATCAAAAAACTTACTCACTCCAGATGTTTTTTCTAGTTGAGACAGATCTACGTAAGAAATACCGGTATAGGTCTCTATCTTTTGATTTGCGCCTAGTTCTTTATTTTTGATGATTCCCTTAACAAGTCGATCGGAATCAATTTCAAGCGCATTATATCCTAGGGATGAGTTTACCCAGTAAGTGAGAAGCACCCCTGAGAACTTTTCATACGGGCTTAAAATTTTAAATAGTTCTTCTTTTTTTAAGTAGAAAAACTGATCCGCATTTAAGACAAGAAGCTTTCCACTATAATTCACTTCTTCTTGGCGAGCGAGATTATGAACAGCGCCACCAATATCTAGTATTTCAGGTTTCTCCCAAAGAAAAGTGACACCCTCAAAAGCAACTTTGCCTTTACAGTAAGTCTCAATCTCTTCTCCCATGTAGTGGAGGTTAATATAGATCTTGGTGATACCTAATGAGCGCGCATACGCCACTTGAAGTTCTAGGAGACTTTTTTCGAACACTGGCCAAAGGACCTTTGGTACCTTTTGACCAATTTGTCCCATCCTTGTGCCAAAACCAGCCGCCAGTATTAAACAATAATCAATTTGCATAATAGTGTTGGAAGAGTTTTTGTTTAAGATCAGCGTAGCGAGGATTATCCATCATCACTCGTCGTATTTTTTCCATCGCAAAACCAATATACTTTAAATATCGATCATCTTTGCGCCAATTATAGATGTAACAAAAACTTCCAACAGCTTTAAAAACTCTTTGAATAAGCATGTCATCATATAATTCCAAAAAGTGCTCAAAACTCTTTTGTCCATGGATAGCGGGATCAAGATTATCGTAATAGTACCTTTTAAGAGCAACTCTGTTTTCTTCCTGGATGTCATAATAACAGTCCTCTAAAAGGGAAACGAGATCATATTGAGGAATCCCCCACCTTGCATCCTGGAAATCAATAAACACATAGTTTTTATCTTTCACCATAATATTCCGAGAATGAAAATCACGATGAGTGATAACCATTTTCTGCTCAGCTAATCTAAGCATCACGGGAGCAAACAGTGCCTCGAGATCATTAATGAGTGATTCATCCAAGTTTTTATTGAAGAAATTCATAAAATACTTAAAGGTGAACTTTGTTTCATCCATATATTTTTGGAAATCAAATTTTAATTGAAAGAGATTTGGATTATTGACGGAACTCTTAGGAATGCGATGAAGTTCCAATAGTTGATCTACAATTTTTTTATAGATCTCGAACTCTTCCTGTTTTGAAGTAAGAGTACTTAGCTTTAATAGTAACGTCTCATTTCCCAAATCTTCTTGAAGGGAGTAGCCACGAGATAAATTGTGGTCAATAATTTGCGGGACTCGAATTTTATTTTCCAAAAGAAATTGCTGAACTGATAAAAAGGGATGTTTCTCCATCACATCATCAAAAGCATTATCAAGGCAAACGACATAGCTCTCTTTCACTGTAAAGATTCGGTAATATCTTCTCGTGGATGCATCTCCCGTAAGCTTATCGACTTCTTCAAGTTTTTGATCCTTCAGAATATCTTTTTCCTGAGTTTTATTAAACAACTCTTCAATATAAAATCTTTCTGCCTGCTCTGGTTTCATAGCTGTTGGTCCCTAATTCTATTTAAAAATGAATAAAAGTTTTTACTGGAATTTTTCTTAATCGGTGTTTCATCATCGGCTGAACTTTTTATTAAAAAAGATTTAAAAAGAGATTCTTCCTGGTTAATAAGATTGATGTCCCCTACTTGTAATAAAAAATCCGCTGTATTTCGGTTTTGAGTTTGAAGCCATGAGAGGTAATACTCTCCATCAAATCCGCTTCGAATAGTAAGGTAGTAGGCCCACTTGTGAATTTCAATTTTTTCTTCCACGTTTAATCTTGAGAGGAGAAGGATTCTTTCTAGATTGATGTATCCAACAGGAACGATGGCCTGTTTGGGATAAAGAACATTCTCACTTCGAACAAGTTCATAGGCGAGAATACAAACGAGTACACTTTCATGCTTAATATATTTTGTGATGAGTCCCGTTGAGAGAAAAATTTCTCCTCTCGGAAGGGAAAAATGAATGGGTGCTTCATTTTTAATAATAGTGACGTTCGCCTTCTTTAAATTTTTAAAAAAAATCTCATTTTTTAAAATGATTTCGGACAAAATTTCATTCAGGTATTTTTCATTTTGATCTTTTTGAATGATTTTTAATCCAGGAGTGGAGAGGAATGCAGTCTTTAAAGAAGCAAGCTGATCTGCATAGTCTTCCGAGGACATTGCTACATGCCCGCTCTTATAAATGGTCTGTGTTTTTTTAACACTTGGTAGTCTTATGGTGGAACAGGAAGAGATAACGAGAGCAAACAAAAAATAATAAACCCCCGCAAGAAGCGAGGGTTTAAGGGAGTAACTCTTATGCTTTTTTTTATAAATCAGCAGCGACTTCGCGACCATTTTCTAAATAATAAATAGTAAAGCCAGCGTAGATCTTGTTTGGATCTTTAATAAGTGGCTTGTTATTTTCCCAAAGTAGTTTCCATTTCTTTACAGTAGCGTAGACATCTTTTGAAATAGTTCCAAGAGTATCACCTGTTTTAATAAGATAAGGATTCCCTTGCGGATTCCAAACAAATTCCTCAGCAGGTGCTGCATAATTGAGAGTCATACCTGTTCTAACGACCGTACCACCCTTTAGAGTAGAGGCATTTTCATTGGCGAGTTCTTTCCAACGGGCATAATCACCATAAAGTTTGAAAGCAATCATCATGAGTGTTTCATTCTTTTGTACTGTGTACTGTTTTAATGTTCCAGGTTCAGTTACCACTGGAGATGTATTTTCCAGAGAGGACTCTTGAACCAGTGGTTCCGTATTAGAAAGAGTCACATCATCAGATGCTGGTTCAACTGGCGCCTCTGCAGTTTCGGCAGCAGGCTGTTCTTCTGTGCTTGTGTCAGTGAATTCATCAGCATCAGATAATTCAATCTGAGGCGTTTCTTCACTCACTTTTTGTGCAGATTTAGATCCGGAACAAGCGGCCAAACTCAACGTAAGTAATACCAACCATGGCGTAAGCTTCATTTTCACTCCCTGATAATGAATACAGATAGATACAGTGTATTATACCTGCAATCAATTTATAGGGTGGAAAAAATTGCTAATTTTATTAGAAATAAAAAAACATATCTTTTTGGTCAATTGAATCCCAGATTTTTTTAACCAAACGATCGAAGTGTTCTTCATTATCGAGAAAATCCAATTCGTCAGTGTCCACGATCAAAGATTTTCCAAGATTGTAGTTCGCGTACCACTCATCATAGTAGTTATTTAAACTAGTAAGGTACTCGGTTGGAATCGCCTGCTCATAATCACGTCCACGTTGCTTAATCCTATCTTGGAGCTTAGGGATAGAACGACGTAAAAAGATCATGAGAGTTGGTGGGCTGAGGTATTGAATCATCGACTCATAAAGAGTGCGATAATTTTCGTAATCTCTTTTATCTAATTTACCCTGATCATAAAGAGAGCGGGCAAAAATATTGGCATCTTCATAAATTGAGCGATCCTGGATTGAACTGGCCGGAAGAACTTCAATTTGTTTATGCGTATTAAATCGATGAGTCAGAAAATAAACTTGAAGAGGAAATGACCAGCGGCTCATGTCAGAGTAAAAGTCAGCAAGATATGGATTATCTTGAACAGATTCAAAATGCGGTTTCCATCCCAAGCGCTCTGACAATTTTTTTGTAAGAGTCGTTTTTCCGCTGCCAATATTACCAGCGACAACAACGAACATAGGGTTTGCCGCACTCGTAAGGCGATGGTAGGCCAGCTCCGACATTGAATTCTCCTGAATTTGCATGCAGAAAGGTTAATATGAATCTGATCAGAAATCTTGACTCAATTAATCAAATTATAAAATTTTTACGACATGGACGTTGTTGCGTTAATTCCTTAGAATAATAGGTAAATGAACCGATTCACTGCAGTTTTTATTTATCTTATCCTTACTTTAAGCTTTTCTGCGATGGCACAATCTTTGGTAGAGGATGCCAATCTCAATAACTCCTCTTCAGGGGGAGAAAATGTTTTCAACGAAACAATAAAAATTATTTCAAATTCAAAGAAAATTTTTATTCTGAGTAACAACAACCAACAACTGGGGCCTGGAGATTTTATTTCTCTCGCTTTAGATAATAATCTCGCAGCAAGGGCCGTTGTGGCGAAAGTTCACCAAGGTCAAGTCGGTATCAAAATACTAAAAATCTATTCACTTTCTTACTGGGGAAAATTGAGACGGAATCAAGAAGTCCAAGTCGTGAAAGGTGATGACTCTCTCTTCGGAAAAAAACCAGTCGACTCAAAAGATAGTGAAGGTGGAGGAAAAATCAAATCTGAAGACGATCTTTACTCAGGAGATGTTGTCGTTGAGGATGAGTCTGGAATTTTTGATGAAAATAAGAATCGTCACATAAAACCCGATAATGTCGTCGCCGTTACAGGGGCGATTTTTGATGCCGCCGAAGTTGAATCTCGTGGTGGAACAGTTCGCACCAATGAATTTGGCATTTCTTGGGCGTATCAGTTTTCAGATAATTATTTTGTTGAAGGTCTTTATGGAAGGGCCCTTTTGGACAATTTCCCGGGCGATGGAACGCAAACTCTTGTGAATCATTTAACTGCAAGACTGAAATACAACATCAAAGGTCCGCTTTACACTTTTTTTATGCCGTACATAGGCTTTCATTCTTACTCCGTTTCAAGTCCTGATGCTGGTAAAACAAACAATAGTGTTACGAATGAAGAGCAATTAGTGGCAATTGATAATCTAAAAAAATCTGGGCCTGTTTTTGGTATCACGGCGATGCGAAGACTTGTTCCAGGATGGTTCATCAAAGCCGACCTCGGTTCTGATATTCTTAACGTTGGATTTGCCATTGAATTCTAAGATTATGTTCCTTTTTATTTTGATCTTTGCTGTGGGTTGCGGAGTGAAGGGTGACCCCATTATTCCTCACTCAGATTCTCCTCCTTCGCTTTTAGAAAACTACCCTGACATAGAAACCGACAAAACACTTGATGATGCGAAGAAGGCCCGGCGCTAATGTCTCTTCTTATTGCCACCGGTTCTAATATTGGGGATTCAAAAAAAATTCTCTTAGACGCCCAAAATAAACTGAGTGAATTATTTTCTTTTGTAGCTGCCAGTAGAATTTATTCATCCAAGGCGATTGAATATGAAAACCAACCTGATTTTTTAAATCAAGTTCTTGAGTTTAAACTACCTGCATTATCACCTGAAGAAACAATGACGACACTCCTTGAAATTGAGGTGATATTTGGAAGAAGGCGCGACATACCAAAGGGACCACGGACCTTAGACTTAGACATCCTTTTTTGGGGGCTCGAAAAATTTAACGGGCCTGCGTTAATAATTCCCCATCCACGATGGAGCGAAAGAAGCTTTGTCGTGAAGCCCTTACAAGAATTACCGTTCTTTCAAACAATCGAAAAATGTTTTACAATTCCAAAGACCTTCGACGTTGATGCATTCCCTGTCATATAGTTTATTAATCAAGGATTAGATAATGGACTTTTCTCTAACACCAGAACAACGCGAGATTCGCGAACTCGCCCTAAAATTTGCAAAAAATGAAATGATTCCTCATGCCCAGGAATACGATGAAGCTGGAAAGTTTCCAATGGAGATTTTCAAAAAAGCTTGGGAATTGGGACTCATCAATACCTGTATTCCAGCTGAGTACGGTGGATCAGGATTTTCTTCGGTGGATAGCATCGCAATCTCAGAATCCCTCGCCTATGGGTGCATGGGGATGAACACTTCTTTTATGGCCAATGATCTTGCTCTTCTTCCGATTGTGATCGGGGGATCAGACGCTCAAAAGAAGAAATTTCTTACTCCGTTTACAGAAGAATTTAGAATTGCTTCTTTCTGTTTAACGGAACCAGGAAATGGATCAGATGCTGGTGGAATCAAAACTCAAATTAAAGACGGTGGAGATCACTGGATTATTAACGGTGAAAAAATGTGGATCACGAATGCTGGCCACGCTCACCTCTTTGTCGTTTACGGAACGATTGATCCAGCTTTAAAGCATAAAGGAATCTCAGCGATTGTTGTGGATCCAAAATCCCCTGGGATTGAACTTGGTAAAAAAGAAGATAAAATGGGCCACCGCTCTTCTGATACTAGAGGTGTGCGCTTTAATAACGTAAAAGTTCCTAAAGAAAATATGCTCGGTAATCCTGGGGACGGTTGGGCGATTGCGATGAGTACCTTAGATCACTCAAGACCCCTTGTGGCCTCAAGTGCTCTGGGTGGTGCTCAAAGAGCTCTTGATCTATCGATTCAATACGCAAAAGAGCGAGTTCAGTTTGGAGTTCCTATTGCTAAACATCAAGCGATCCAATTCATGATTGCTGAAATGGGAATGAAAGTGGAGGCCGCAAGACTCCTTACCTACAAAGCTGGCTGGCTCTGCGATCAAGGAATCAGAAACACTGAAATCGCTTCCTACGCAAAAGCGTTTGCGTCTGACTCCTGTATGCAAATCACTACGGATGCTGTTCAGATTTATGGTGGTTATGGTTACTCGAAAGAATACCCTGTGGAAAAACTCATGAGGGATGCGAAGTTAATTCAAATTTATGAGGGGACATCTCAGATTCAACGTCTTGTGATGGCCCGAGAACTTATTAAGTAATATTGATTCGTTTCAAGGAGAATCTATGAATATTTTTGTGTGCGTGAAGCAAGTTCCAGACACAGAAACTAAAATCACTCCAACGGGTGATGGAAGTTTTATCGAAACCGCTTCTATTAAGTGGATTATGAACCCTTATGATGAGTTTGCTGTTGAACAAGCTCTTCTGATTAAACAATCGAATCCAGCGGCGAACGTTACTGTTCTTCGCGTGGGATCAGTAAAAGATACTGAGGCCCTAAGAACAGCGATGGCAATGGGTGCTGACGATGCGGCCCTCGTTGAAGCAGCCGATAATCTTGATTCTTACTCAATTGCCAAAGCTCTGAAGGGAGCGATTGATAAAACTGGAAAAAAACCAGATCTAATTCTCGCTGGAAAACAAGCGATTGATGATGATGCTCTTCAAGTTCCACAAATCTTAGCTCAAATGCTAAACCTTCCATCGGTTTCGGTGATTGTTGGATTTGAACAAGCTGGAAACAATGTAAAAGTTAAGCGTGAAGTTGAAGGTGGGGCCCTTGAAGTTTATGAGTTAAGCACTCCTTGTGTACTAGCTTGTAATAAAGGCTTAAACACTCCTCGTTATGCTTCTCTTCCAGGAATTATGAAAGCGAAGAAAAAACCGATGGCACAATATTCACTCGCTGACGTTGGGGTTTCTGATGCTGACAGAAGAGTGAAGTACTCTGGGTTTAGACTTCCACCAGAAAAGCCACCAGGGAAAAAATTTGATGCCACAGATGCAGCAAAACAGAAAGATGTTGTATCTCAAGTTGTGGGTCTACTTCGTACAGAAGCAAAAGTTATTTAATTTTAAAGGATAAATCACTATGGCAAATGTATTAGTTTTTACAGAATTGCATGATGGTCACGTAAAGCCAGTGACTCTAGAGATATTAGGAAAACTAGCTGGTCAATCAGCTGATGTCGCCGTCATTGGTGATATTGGTGCTGATCAAGTGGCAGAGCTTGCTAAATATGGCGCTCAAAACGTTCATAAGATTAAAGGATCAAACCTTGATAAATATTCACCTGAGGGTTACTCAAACGCTCTAGGTGATTTTATTAAATCAAAATCCTACGACTACGTTTTCGCGGGAGCAACTTCAATGGGGAAAGATCTTCTTCCTCGTTTAGCTACAAAGTTTGATGCTGGTCTTGCGTCTGATGTGGTGAACTTCACTTTTGACGGTGGATCATTCGCGGGTACGCGTCCTCTTTTCGCAGGAAAGTGTCTTGCGAAGGTTGAAGTCACGGGCCCCAAGCCTCACTTTGTTTCTATCCGCCCTAATGCACTTGGAATGACCGCCAATCCTACAGCTGGAGCAGGAGCTGCTTCAGATGTGAATGGTAATGCTGGTGAAATCCGTGCTGCCATTAAAGAAATTATTAAAGCTGCCTCGACGAAAGTGGATCTCACAGAAGCAAATATCATCGTTACTGGTGGACGAGCGATGAAAAACGCTGAGAACTTTAAAATTCTTAACGATATGGCCGATGTAATTGGAGCAACTGTTGGTGCTTCAAGAGCAGCAGTTGATTCTGGTTTTGCTCCACACGCGATGCAAGTGGGTCAAACAGGGAAAACAGTAGCCCCTTCACTTTATATCGCTTGTGGTGTTTCTGGAGCCATTCAGCACCTTGCAGGGATGAGAACATCTAAAGTGATCGTAGCGATCAACACCGATCCAGATGCACCGATCTTTACAAAAGCTGATTACGGAATTGTGGGGGACCTTTTCACCATCGTTCCAATTCTTACTGAAGAATTTAAAAAGCTTTTAGGAAAATAATCTTTGCTTGTTCAACGATTCGCCGGCCTTTTGGCCGGCTTTTTTTATAAGACCTACGCTTCGACTTACCGGTACGAAGTTGAGTTTGAAGATCCCACTGATAAAAAGATTTTTTTTGAAAATTTATCTTTTAGGGACGCTCATCCTGGAAAAAATCTTATCTATGCTTGTTTTCATCAAGATGATTTAAGTTGTCTTCCCTATTTTTCAAATCAAAATATTTGTATTCTTATTTCTCAGTCAAAAGACGGCCAGATGCTCGCCTCTGCGGTGGAGCACATGGGTTATCAAACAGTCAGAGGTTCTTCTCATCGCGGTGGAGTCGCGGGACTCTTGGCCGGAATGAAAAAAGTGATTGAGGGACACAAAATGACAATTGCCGTCGATGGACCTAAGGGTCCCATTTATAAAGTGAAAGAAGGCATCACGGCTGTTTCAGAAAAATCCAAACGTCCCATCGTACCTGTAAGGGGTTATCCAAAGCATAAATTTGTTTTTAAAAAAAGTTGGAATAAGGCCACTCTTCCCTATCCGTTCACGAAGATAAAACTAAAAATTGGAAAAATTGGTTTCTATTCAACTCTTGAATTAGAAACAAAAATGAAATCCCTTTAAAAAAGTAAAGGGCCAGTCTTTCGACTGGCCCCCACTCTGGAGAGAGAGTTTAATCCTTTAGAAGACTACTTCTTTAGGACAGTGATTTCTTTTACAGTCGTTTTAGCAGGCTTGTATTCAATTCTTTCAACACATCCTGGAGCTGGTTCACCAGACTCACCGTTGATTGGACAAAGGTCAGAGTTTTCAACATCCACCACCATGATCGTTCTTTCAGCATTTCTTACTTGTAGAGCTAAATTCTTCTTCGCAAACTTTTCTCCCGCTCTAGAGAATGGGTGTCTCCAAGTTGGGTAAGCTGCTTTAAGAGTTGCTACGTCTTCCGCAGAAAAATCTTCAAGCTTAAAGTTAAGGGACAACCAGCTCTTATCTTGGCCTTCAGACATTGTCGCTGGATCAACATAAGAAACATTCACAGCAACTACTGGTTGAGATTCAAGCACCACTTCTTCAGTACAGATCGTTCCAGCTTCACCGCCTGGTGTACAGCCTGGGATCTCGCGGATTTCAGTTTTAGTTGGGATGAGTTTAAACTCAGCATCTTTAATCACATGTCCAAATGAATGGGACGATAGATCAGCTGTGCTAGAGTAGATAACACCTGCGAAAGTGTTAACAGAGGCAAGAAGTCCAAGAACAATTGCGAAATTTTTCATACAGATTCTCC